>DAIDKG010000475.1 GCA_027450125.1 Bordetella sp.
GCTGCGTGGAAATATCATGAGCGATCACCCACTCATCCGTTCGTTCCTGTTCGTCCCGGCCGCCGACGAGAGGCTGCTGGCCAGCGCGTTGGGGCGTCCGGCGGACGCGATCATCCTGGATCTGGAAGACGGCACCCATCCGTCGATGCGCGGCGCCGCCCGCGCCCGGATCGCGGACTCCATTGCAAGAATCAAGGCGCAAGGAAAAACCGCCGCGGTCCGGATCAACGCCGACTGGCTGACCGCGGTGCAGGATCTGAATGCGGCGGTCGAAGGCAGCCCGGACATCATCGTCCTGCCCAAGGTCGAGCATCCGCGCGACGTGCAGATCCTGGGTCGGATGGTGGATGCGCTGGAGGCCGGGAGCCGGCCTCCAGTGCGCTTTCTGCTGCAGATAGAAAGCGCGCAGGCATTGCCGCGGGTCTACGAGATTGCGCAGTCGTGCACGCGCATCATGGGCATGATGCTGGGCAGCGAGGACTACGCATTGGATTGCGGCGCCATGCCGACGCCGGACGCGCTGTTCTTTGCCAGCATGGCGGTGCTCAACGCGTCCAGGGCGGCCGGCATCCAGCCTATCGGGCTCATCGATTCGATCGCGAACCTGGGCGATCCCGGCGCGTTTGCCAGCGGCCTTGCGCGCGCCAGGGCACTGGGGTTTCGCGGCGCAGTGGTGGTGCATCCGAAATTCCTGGACGCGATCAACGCATGCTATACGCCGACCGAGGAGCAGGTCGGGCAGGCCCGCGAGATCGTCAGTAAATTCGAACAGGCGTACCAGCAGGGGCTGGGCGCCATCAAGGTGGGCGATCTGATGATCGACAAACCGGTATACCTGCGCGCGCTCGCGTGCCTGAAGGACGCGCGCGCCTGAACCCGCCGGTCGCGGGCGATCAGGGCGCGGTCAGCTTGATCAGCAGCTCCAGCTTGCGGGCCGAGATTTCGTCCACGGTTTTCAGCTGGCAGCCCACCTGGCTCCAGCCCGCCTCGTTCTCGTCCGAGACCCAGCGGACCTGATAGGTGACCGCCACATAGAACTCGTCTTCGCCGTCCAGGGGCGGGGATTGCAGCCAGCCCGCAATCGTCGCGCCTTCGGGATAGGCTCCGCGCCGCGTGTAGAGCAGTGCGCCGTGCATGCTGAGGTCGGCCACGCGCGCAATGACCCGGCCTTCCTTGTCCAGCAGCAGGGGGTCAAACAGCAGGCGGGTGCGACGCTCCTTGCGCAGATCCATGAAATAGTCGTTCGGGGTATTGGTGGGCATGGTTTCTCGGTGACAGGCCAGGGCTGTACCTTCCTCTCGTCGGTTTTGCGCCAGGGAAACTTTCACTAGACTACCGCGCTTGCGGCATGTTTGAAACCTTTTGCTGCAAATTTTTGCATTCAGGCTCGCTGCGTCCGGGCTGCCATCCTGCCGCGCAGGCCCAGCGCGACGAGCGCTACGGCGATCGGGGGAAACACGATCAGGCAGACGACGTGCCAACCCTCCAGCGCCAGGATGCTGCCTGACGATAGCGAGCCGACCACCATGGTTCCGAACACCAGGAAATCGTTGAGCGCCTGGACTTTGTTCTTTTCTTCGGGACGATGGGTCTCGAGCACCATGGCCGAAGCGCCGATGAAGCCGAAGTTCCAGCCCAGGCCCAGCAGCGTGAGCGACGTCCAGAAATGCCCGACTGTCTGGCCGGCCAGGCCGGCGACGGCCGCGCAGGCCAGCAGCAGCAGACCGGCCAGCACGATCCTGGGAGCGCCGAAACGGTTGATCAGTCGCCCGGTGAAGAAGCTGGGGGCGTACATGCCGATGACGTGCCATTGCAGGCCCAGGTTGGACGCTTCCTGGGGCAGTCCGCACAGATGCATGGCGAGCGGGGCGGAAGTCATCAGGAAGTTCATCAGCGTATAGCTGACGATGCCGCAGATCACGGCGACGATGAAGGCAGGCTGGCGCGCGATCTGTCCGAGCGGGCGTCCGGTGAAGGCCTGCCTGTCGCGCTTGGGAATGGGCAGCGACACTCCCGCCAGGATGCTCGCGCTGAGCAGGGCCACGGCGGCCTGGGCGATGTAGGTGGCCACGAACAGGTGAGGCTGCCACAGATTCATGGTGTAGGTGACCAGTTGCGGGCCGATCACCCCGGCGGCGACACCGGCCGCCATGACGGTGGACAGGGCGCGCGCGCGATCCTGCGTGTCGACGCATTCCGCCGCGGCGAAGCGAAAGGACAGGACCACGGCCGCGTAGGCGCCGCCGAAGAGCATGGCGAAGCTGTAAAGCCAGAAACTGCCCAGCCAGATCGCCAGGGCGGACAGCAGGCCCACCACGATGCCGCACGCCGTGCCCACCAGGAAGGTCGCGCGCCGGCCGTGACGCTGCGCGATGGCGCCGGCCGGCAGCGTGCTGGCCGCCATGCCCACGACGAAGACGGAGATCGGCATGGTCGCCAGGGCCGGCGTGGGAGCAAGGGTGTTGCCGATGATGGCCGCCGTGGCGTAGATGACCGTGGTGTTGGCGCCGGCCAGGGCTTGCGCGGCCGAGAGGCGAGCAATGTTGCCTTGCGTGATGATCCTGCCCACCCTGCCGTCTCCTCATGCCTATTTTTCATTAGCACATTAAGTATAGTTCTAACGCGAGTCGCCTCGCCCGGTGCGCACGGCGCGGCGCCGCATTCAGGCGCAGTGCTTTTGCAACAGGCGCTCGAACGCGTCCGCGATGCGCTGTATGTAGGCGTTTTTGTGCGCGAGCGGCCCGTCGGGGCGCTCCCGGTGCGCAAGCATGGTGGCGTTGGCCTCGAATACGAAGACCTCGCCGTTGGCCAGCAGCGTGAAGTCGACGCCGGCATAGTCCAGGTCCAGCCGGCGCCCCAGCGCCTCGAGGGCGGCCCATGCCGGCGCGCCCAGTTCGGCCTGGGGCGCTGCCAGAAAGCGCGCTTCTTCTTCCCGCTTCCAGGGATCGACCAGCATGTCGGCCGAATAGTAGTGAACCATCCAGTGCGGCGATATCGCCAGATGATAGGGGTATGGGCGTCGGTCGACGAACACGACGCGGTATTTGCGGTAATAGCCGTCGGGGCTGCGGTAGTCGCGGTAGGCGCTGAGATAGCCGGGGCCTGGCGCGGCGCGCAGGGCTCTTTCGAGGCCGGCCTGATCGGCGCAGCGCACCAGGCCCTCGCCGCCGTGGCTGGCGGCCGGGCGCACCAGCAGCGGCAACGCCAGGCGGCGTGCGTCCAGCCAGCGCGCCAATGCGCCGGACGCGCTTGCCGGCGCGGCCGGGAGATCGTCGAGCCTGATGCAGGGCGCGGTCTGCAGGCCCGCGATGGCGTGCAGCAGCGCGGGCAGGCGGTCGCGCCGCGTGGCGGCGACGCGCTCCGGGGCATTGAGCAGGGGCCGCGCGTAGCGCCGCGCGAAAGCGCGCAGGCGCTCGTCCAGCGGCTCGGCGACGTCTGGGTCGCCGATCGCGTTGAAGGCCAGGTCGGACGCCGGCAGGGCGTCGTCTTCGGCGGGGGCCGCGTAGTCGATGGCGTATTTGATGCGGCAGTTGCCGGGCGTGGGGACCAGCAGGTCGAAAGGCACGTTGCCCGAGGAGCGGCCCGAGCACAGCAGCAATACGCGGCGCCTGGACTGCCCGGCGTCCTCGACGAAGATGCGTTGCAGGCCATAGGCGCGCCCGCGGCATTGTTCGGCCTGGCGATGATCGCCGGCCTGGGCATGGATCGCGGCCAGGTTCTGCCAGGCTGCGGCCATTGCGCAGTCCAGCTGCAGCGCCAGTTCGTACCAGCGCCGCGCCGTGGCGTGCTCGTTCTTCATGAAGTAGCCGGTGCCGACGGCGGCCAGGCGCGTGCCGGCATGCGCGTCGCCGGTTTCCAGGACCTGCGCGGCAAGCAGATGGGCCAGCACGGCGAGTTCGTCTCCGTGCTCGCGGGCCTGCTGCGCCAGGTCGCGGTGGCCTGCCGGATCGGCGGGCAGGCCGGCGCCGCACATGGCCAAGTGCCTACCAGACCGCCGGCGCGCGGCTGCACGAACGCCAGCGCCGGGTCATGGCCTGCTCGATTTTCTTGCCCTGAGCGACGAAGCCGCCGCGCTGCCCGGCCTCGTTCCAGCGCCAGATCAGCACGGTGCGTATGGCCGGGTCGGACAGTTCGGCCAGCCATGTGGCCAGTGCGCGCGACTGCACGGCTTGGTCGATGGTGGGCGGCGGCCTGGCGCCGGAATCCGTCTGCGGGGCCGGAGCCGGTCCCGTGACGAACCCGAGTTCGGCCACGAAGATGGGGCGGCCGGTGTGCCTGGCCAGTGCCAGCAGGCGGTTGCGATCATCGGCCAGCGCGGCGTCCCAGTTTGCCGGACCGCCGGTGGCATCGAGCACGGGTTGCAGGGTCACGCCCACCGCGTCGAGCCTGTTCCAGAACGGCACCCGTTCCGCGCCCGCCGCGCCTTGCGCCGCATAGATCAGCCGACCTGGGTACACCCTGCGCAACCGGGCGATCAGGCCCGCCC
>DAIDKG010000476.1 GCA_027450125.1 Bordetella sp.
TATCCGGCCTTGTGCGAAAAGAGCGGGCTGTGTGAGCGGGTGGGTGGACGGCTTTACACGGGTGTGTTTATCGATGCTCCCACGCCTCCCGCACCCCAGGATGCGCAGGCGGGGAAAGATGCGGAGCGCATGACATTCGAAAAATGGTTCCGTAGGCAGCCTTGGTGCAAAGACACGCAACGGTATGAAGGGCAAGACTACGGTCATTACGAAACGAGAAAGTCCTGGGCCGCTTGGCAGGCCGCCACTCGCGCCGCCATCGCTGCGGCAAAGGGGAAGTGATGAACGAGCGCCTGAAAGCCCTGAAAGAGGGAGATAGCTGGGATTTCTGTGGCAAACCTTTGCCGATATGTCCGCACTGCGGGAAAGAATATGACCCTTCGGATAACGATGCTTGGCGAATTTACGAAGAAGGCGAACACGAAATTGAATGTCCGGCCTGCGAGCTTGATTTTTCCGTTTCCACGTGGGTCTCGCACAGCTTCAGCACGGACAACCAGCCTGAGACGGAAAAGGAAGAAAAGAAATGAAAGAGTTCATCAAGCGCCTGCTGTGTCGCCATGGACCATGGCGCATCGTTGCCATTGGATACGACGGCTGCTGTACCGTTGCCTGCAAAAAGTGCGGAAAAATTAAGTCGAGGCCACTATGACCACCACCACCGAATTTAACGAGGCCGACATGGTGCTGGCGCTGGAAGCTGCTGGCTACACGACCTACGGCCCAGCGGAAGAGAAAGCCTGCAAACTGGCTCAGATTGTCCTCGCCGCCAGCCGCAAGAAGCTGATGGAACAACCAGCAGTCGCATATCGGTCTTCCGAACAATACAGCCCTGATGTTGGATGTTGGTTTGAGTACTACGATGAATATCGAGAAATCAACGACACATCCGGTTTGACGCCGCTCTACGCCGCACCCATGCCGCAGCCTGATGAATCGGAGGCGGTGAAGGCGCTGCGGGGGCTTGTTGCTACGCATTGCACAACAATCGGAAAGCCTGATCCTGGCACATTTGAGCAAAAACGCGCTGCATGGGACGCCGCCCGCGCCGTGCTTGCTGGCGAACCTGGGGCGAAGGACGAGCAGGAATGCGATATTCCACCTTTTGGCTGGCGATGCACACGTCCTGCTGGACATTCCGGCCCATGCGCAGCGGTAGAAGCGCCGGAAGACGTTTCACTCGTTGAGCGAGGCATGGCCCGATATCGTGCGGGCGTAGTCGCCCAGACGCAGGCCAGCGGGAAGGCAGCGCCGAGTGATGCGGACATTATTCATATAGCGGCGCGTACCGTCCCAGCATTTACAAATCGCGATGCTTTGACTTTTGCCCGCGCCCTGCTGAAACGGTACGGCAATGCGTCGAAGGATGGCGCTATGGCCGCTGGGCGGGAGGGGTGATCATGGCTCGGATATTCGTCCCGCACAACGCATGCACCGTAGCGAGTGGGGATTGCTTCATTGAGGGCCGCTGTCTGGCTCGCTGCCAAACGCGCTTGTCGGCAGCAAACGCGAATGAACGTTTGACGACCGCTCTTGGTTTGCTGCGCGTGCTGCATGACTACACGCTGATGTTTCGTAGCGTGACGCGCTATGTGCAAGGCTCAGAAATTGACGAGGCCGTGCGCAAGTCGGGAGAACTGCTGAAGGAGTTGCACGATGCCTGACCCCCACATCCCCGCCGCCTGCCTGGCAGATGCGCGGCGAGTGCTGTCCGCGCAAGACCCCGACGTGTCGCAGCTGGCCGAGCGCTGGCCGGCGCGGGTGTGGCGCGCTGCGCTGAAGGTGGCGATGGCTGAACTCGAGGCGGAGAACGCCCTATGAGAAACCCTATGCAGCCCCGTGAGGCCGCCCAGGTGCTGGGGGTGTCCCTACGCCAGATTTACGACCTGGCCGCGCCGCACGGCCCCATCCCCTGCTACCGTATCGGCCGACGCATCACCTTCGACCCTGCTGATGTTACAGAGTACCGAGAAAAATGCCGATCTACCGAGATAAAGCGCGCGGTCGCCTCGTCTTTGAATTCGACCGCCATATCGCCGGCCAGCGGGTCCGCGCTCGAAAGATACTTCCGTCGACGTGGACGCGAGCCCAAGCTGACGCCTACGACCGCCAGGAAAGCGCCCGACTGTACGCCATCGCAACCGGCGTCGAACGTCCTGAGCATCTCATCGAAGAGGCCATCGCCGTCTACCTGAAAGAGCGCGCTTCTCAGCTCAAGACCGGCCACAACATCGAGGGCGAACTGCTGCTGATGTTTTGGGCCTACCAGGGCAAGCCGCTTTCGGCATTGCCCGATGTCTGCCGGGAATATACGGAACGCGGAACCAAGGACGATGGCAGCCCCCTGGCGCCGGCCACGCTGCGCAACAGAATCCGCTATCTCACCAGCGCCTGCCGATATGGCTGGAAATTCCATGCCATGTGTGAACATGACCCGGCCGAGCGCGTCATCACGCCCACGGTGCGCAATGCCCGGCAGGTCTATATTGATCGGCACCACATGCTGATGCTATGCCTGGCATGCCCCCATCGTCCGACACGAGTGGCGATCCGTAAGGCTTTCTACAGCGGCATGCGCATGGCTGAGCTAAGGCTGGCCCAGGTCGAAGGCGACACCTTCGTGCTGCCAGACACCAAGAACGGTAGCCCGCGGCATATCCCCATTCATCCCAAGATCCGATCATGCGCCCGGCTTGCGTTGCCCGATCAAAGCACAATCTCGCGTCACTTTCGGGCAGCCCGTGCGGCGCTTGGGGCTGACTGGCTGCACTTTCATGATCTGCGGCACTCGGCCGCCAGCGCCATGATCAACAGCGGCGTGGATCTCTACACGGTCGGGGCGGTTCTGGGTCACAAGTCGGCGCAAAGCACCCAGCGTTACGCCCACCTGGCCACCGAGTCACTGCGTCATGCCGTGGCCAAGATCGGCAAAAAATCCCCCACCAAAGAAAAAGCGCGGGTTGCGGAAACTGCCCGCAAACCCGCGCCAATACTTGGTAGCCCCCCTCGGAGTCGAACCGAGCACCAACGGATTATGAGTCAAGGGCGCGACATACGCGCCAAGCGCAAAGCCGCGTAATCATAGGGAAAGCTGATTCGCGCCAAGCGCATCAAATGCGAAAAATGCGCCGAGTTGGTCAAAATTTCCCCCACTGCTTTATTTACCCAGGCACATCCTGCGCTCAGCCAGCCGGCGATTCCATACACCCGGGCACCCGCTGCCCTTCTGGCTGCAATCGCGCCCCCCGGCATACTTGTAGAGCAAGAACACGTCGCAGGCTTGCGGGAGTTCTCGCGCGATCAGCTTGGTGCGCAGACTCGAGCGCTGATAGGCTCCGAGGCCCACGTTGTAGCCGAAGTCGATAGTGGCGACCTTCACGCCGTCAGGCAGTGTGGCAAAGCCCGGCGTCATCGCCTGGATCTGCGCCGCGTACCGGGCCAGCGTGTCTCCGAGCATCGCATTGCATTCGGC
>DAIDKG010000477.1 GCA_027450125.1 Bordetella sp.
AGCACGCCGCCCATGGGCACATAGGCATGGCGCTCGCCGTCACGGTATTGCCAGCCCGGATCGCGCGCGCCGGGCGCGGACGCGTACATCACCAATCGATGCTTGCGCAGATCTTCGAGGGTGCGCGGTTCGCCGAACTCCTCCAGGTACCGGGGACTGGCGCAATTGACCTGCGGCAGCTCCCCCAGCGTGCGGGCGATGAGCGACGAGTCCCGCATCGTCCCGACGCGCAGCACGCAATCGAAGCCCTCGCGCAGCAGGTCCACATGCCGGTCCGTGGTCGAGAGGTCCAGCTCCAGGCCGGGGTGCTGTGCGAGAAAATCCGGCAGATGGGGAATGACCAGGGAGCAGGCCAGGGAATGCGGCATGTCCACCCGCAGCCGGCCGCTGGCGGACTGGCCGGCGGCGAACAGCGCGTCCAGCTCGTCCATGTCGGCCAGGATGTCCTTGCAGCGGTCCAGGCACATGCGCCCTTCCTGCGTCAGCGCCACCCGGCGCGTGGTGCGCGTGAACAGTCGCGCGCCCACCTGGGTCTCCATCTGCCTGACGGCGTTCGACACCGAGGCCTTGGGCACGCCCAGGCTGTCGGCCGCTTGCGTGAAACTGGCCGTTTCCGCGACCCGGACGAAAAACCGCATGGCGTCGTATCGATTCATGGTGCCAGGATAATTTTATTGTTATTCATATTTGAACAGAAAAATCATTTTTCCTGTATTTATCCAAATAAATCACCCAATTAAGATCTCCTCCATCGCGTCCCCGCCCCGCGGACGCATCACGCCAGGAGGCATCCATGTCCCGCAAGATCCTGCTCATCACCGGCGCCAGCCGCGGCCTGGGCAAAAGCACCCTGCTGCACGCCGCACGCCGCGGCATCGACGCCATCTTCACCTACAACAGCAACAAGACCGAAGCCGACAAGGTCGTGGCTGAAGCCCAGGCGCTGGGCGCGCGCGCAGTCGCCCTGCAGCTCAATGTGGAGGAAACTGCCTCCTTTCCCGCCTTCGCCCGGCAGGTCCAGGACACGCTGGCACGGACCTGGCAGCGCGACAATTTCGACTATCTGGTCAACAACGCGGGCGCCGGCGTCAACGCCAGCGTGGCCGAGACCACCGAAGCGCAGTTCGACACCATGCTGCGCCAGCACCTGAAGGGTCCGTTCTTTCTCGTCCAGGCCCTGCTGCCGCTCCTGGCCGACGGCGGGCGTATCGTCAACCTGTCCAGCGGCCTGACCCGCTTCTCGCTGCCTAGCTTTGCCGCCTATGCGTGCATGAAGGGCGGCGTGGAAGTGCTAACGCGTTATCTGGCCCAGGAACTGGGGCCGCGCGGCATCTCGGTCAACACCGTGGCCCCCGGGGCCATCGAGACCGATTTCGGCGGCGGCGCGGTGCGCGACAACACCCAGATGAATGCTGCCATCGCACGGCAGACGCCACTGGGCCGCGTGGGCCTTCCAGACGACATCGGCGGCGCCATCTCGATGCTGCTGGCCGACGAAAACCGCTGGATCAACGCGCAGCGGATCGAAGTGTCTGGCGGCATCAACAGTTGATCGGCCCGGATTGGCCAGTGTGACAACGCCCGAGGTTTGAGCCTCGGGCGTTGTGGCATGGGTCCAACAGATTCAGTGGGTGAGCAGGTCGCCGATCAGGCCGCCCGCAGCAGCGCTGCCCACGGTGGCCACCGCGCCGCCGAAGATGACGGCACCGGCGACGGCGCCGATGGCGGCGCCGCCTATCGTGGCCCGGGCATTGGGGCTCATGCTGTCCCAGGTGGCGCAGCCCGACATGGATGCCGCCAGCAGAACGACAAGGCTCAGCCTGGAAAAAATACGGACGGACATGGTGGATGCTCCCGCTTAACTTCAATACTTAAAGTATTACATTAAGTTCGGCCGCAAGCCAGTTGCCATGCCGGCAATTTGTATCCGCCCCTGTATTTTTAACAATTATTTCAAGGCCTTGTAGCGCAAACGCCGCGGCTTGGCCCCCTCTTCGCCCAGGCGCTTCTTCTTGTCGGCCTCGTACTCCTGGTAGTTGCCGTCGAAGAACACCACTTGCGAATCCCCCTCGAAGGCCAGGATGTGAGTGGCGATGCGGTCCAGGAACCAGCGGTCGTGGCTGATGACCATGACACTGCCCGGGAATTCGAGCAGGCCGTCTTCCAGCGCGCGCAGGGTTTCCACGTCCAGGTCGTTGGACGGTTCGTCCAGCAGCAGCACGTTGCCCCCGGCGATCAGCGTCTTGGCCATGTGCAGACGGCCGCGCTCGCCGCCGGACAACTGGCCCACCACCTTGCTCTGGTCGCTGCCCTTGAAATTGAAGCGGCCCAGGTAGGCGCGCGAGGACATCTCGAACTTGCCCACGGTGAGCAGGTCGGCGCCGTCGGCGATGGCGTTGAACACCGTCTTCTTGTCTTCCAGGTCGTCGCGCGACTGGTCGACGTAGGCCAGCTTGACCGTCTGGCCGATCTTGACCTCGCCCGAATCGGGCTGCTCGCGGCCGGCGATCATGCGAAACAGCGTGGACTTGCCCGCGCCGTTGGGGCCGATGATGCCCACGATGGCACCGGGGGGCACCTTGAAGCTGAGGTTGTCGATCAGCAGGCGGTCGCCGTAGGCCTTGCTCACGCCGTTGAACTCGATGACCTCATTGCCCAGGCGCTCGCCCACGGGAATGAAGATTTCCTGGGTCTCGTTGCGCTTCTGGTACTCATAGGACGACAGCTCTTCGAAGCGGGCGATGCGCGCCTTGGCCTTGGCCTGGCGGCCCTTGGGGTTCTGGCGCACCCATTCCAGTTCTTTCTTGATGGTCTTCTGGCGAGCCGATTCGCTGGCCTCTTCCTGCTTGAGGCGCTCGTCTTTCTGCTCCAGCCAGGAACTGTAGTTGCCCTTCCAGGGGATGCCGTGGCCGCGGTCCAGTTCCAGGATCCACTCGGCCGCGTTGTCCAGGAAGTAGCGGTCGTGGGTTACGGCCACCACCGTGCCGGGAAACTTGTGCAGGAACTGTTCCAGCCACTCCACGCTTTCCGCATCCAGGTGGTTGGTGGGTTCGTCCAGCAGCAGCATGTCGGGCTTGGACAGCAGCAGGCGGCACAGCGCCACGCGGCGCTTCTCGCCGCCGGACAGCACGCCCACGTTGGCGTCCCAGGGCGGCAGGCGCAGCGCGTCGGCAGCGATTTCCATCTGGTGCTCGATGTCGTCGGCGCCGCTGGAGGCGGCCGCGGCGATGACGGCTTCCAGCTCGGCCTGCTCGGCGGCCAGCGCGTCGAAGTCGGCGTCGGGCTCGGCGTAGGCGGCGTACACCTCGTCCAGGCGCTTCTTGGCGGCCATGGCCGCGCCCAGGCCCTCTTCCACCGCCTGGCGCACGGTGTGGTCGGGGTCGAGCTGCGGCTCCTGCGGCAGATAACCGATGTTCAGGCCCGGCATGGGTATGGCCTCGCCTTCGATTTCCTTGTCCACGCCGGCCATGATCTTGAGCAGGGTGGACTTGCCCGAGCCGTTCAAGCCCAGCACGCCGATCTTGGCGCCGGGGAAAAAGGACAGGGAAATGTCGCGCAGGATCTGCCGCTTGGGCGGCACGATCTTGCCGACGCGATTCATGGTGTAGACGTATTGGGCCATCGCGGATCGGTAGGAAAATTGCGGAGAAGGCCGCATTTTAGGCGGTTCGCCCGGACGGCATGAATCGCGGCGGTCCGGCCGGCGTCGAGGCTGCTCGCCAAGGACCCGAAAGGGAATGATATAATATTCCAATACAGCCTTTCCAACTCCGCCTGCGCCGTCCGACACCATGACCCGCCTACGCCTTGCCGCCTGGCTCGCCGCCAGCCTGTCCTTGCTGCCCGTATGCGCCTGGGCCGCCCCCGTCAGCATCGTCGCCGCCGAGAATTTCTACGGCGATGTGGCCCGGCAGATCGGCGGCAGCGACGTGGCCGTCACCAGCATCCTGCAATCGCCCGATCAGGACCCGCATCTGTTCGAAGCCTCGCCGTCGACGGCGCGCGACATCGCCGCCGCGCAGATCGTGGTGCAAAGCGGCATAGGCTACGACGACTGGATGGCCAAGCTGGCGCAGGCATCCAGCGCCGGCGCGGCGAAACTGCTCGTGGTCGCGCCCCTGGCCGCGCGCCAGGACGGCGACAACCCGCACATCTGGTACGACCCGCAAACCATGCTGGCCTATGCCGCCGTGCTGACCGAAAGATTGATCGCGGCGGACCCTGCGCACGCGGCCGACTACCGCAAGCGGCTGGCCGGCTTCCAGGCCTCCATGCACCCCGTGCTGGAGAAGATCGCCGCCCTGCGCGCGCAGCATTCCGGCACGCCCGTCACGGCCACCGAGCCCGTGTTCGGCTACCTCACGGACGCCGTGGGCCTGCGCAACCGCAATGCGGCGTTCCAGGTCGCGGTGATGAACGACACCGAGCCCAGCGCCTCGGACCTGGCCGCCTTCGAGCAGAGCCTGCGCACGCGCGCCGTTAAACTGCTGGTCTACAACAGCCAGGCCACCGACCCGCTGGCCGAGCGCATGAAGACCCTGGCCCGGCAGTCCGGCATTCCCGTGCTCGCCGTCACCGAAACAGAGCCCAAAGGCATGGCATAC
>DAIDKG010000478.1 GCA_027450125.1 Bordetella sp.
GACGTCGTGCTGCTGGTGGACCGGCTCGATCGCCTGGCCGAGGCGGTGCACCTGGCCAAGGCGTCGCGCCGAATTGCAATGCAAAGCGTTGCCCTGGGCATGGGGATGTCGCTGATCGCCATGGCCCTGGCGGCGGCCGGATACCTTGCGCCCGTGTATGGCGCTGCCTTGCAGGAAGTCATCGATGTGATTGCGATCGCCAATTCCTTGCGCGCCTTGCGCGTGGCGCCGCTGCGCGTCAGTCGCCGGCGCTTGCCGGCCGAGCAGGCCTTGCGCCTTCGCACCGAGCACGAGGAACTGCTGCCGCTGCTCGATCGCCTGTCGTCACTGGCCGATCAGGTCCTGGCGATGCCGGCCGAGCAGGCTGTGGCGGCCTTGCGTCAGCTTGACCAGGTGCTTGCGCAGAAGCTTGTTCCGCACGAGGCGGCCGACGATGCCAGTGTCTATCCGATGGTGGCAGGCTTGCTCGGGGGAGACGACCCCATGGCATCGCTCAGCCGGACGCATCGCGAGATCTTTACCTTGGCGCGCCGGCTGCATGCAATCGTGCAGGCCCTGGCGCCGGCGGCGGTATCGGCGGACGGGGTGGCAATGCGCGAAGTGCAGCGCATCCTGTATGGCCTGGATGCGATCCTCAGATTGCATTTCGCGCAGGAGGAGGAGCTGTACCTCGCCTTGAGCTAGAAAAGAGGCCCGTCCATGCTCTTGCTTGCTCATCCGGATGCGGGCGCCGGCCGCGCGGCGCGCATCGCTGCTGGTGGTACGGGGCGTTCAGTGCTTGCCGTCTTGTGCCGCGAACCGGTCCATCAGCGCGAACAAAAGCCCCGATGCCACGAATGTCAGGTGCAGGATGACAAGCCAGCGGATGCGCGCTTCGTCCATGACGACGCCGGGCTCCGTAAGCCGCATGAACGCGCGCAGCAGCGAGATCGCGGAGATGGCGACGATCGAGCCGATCAATTTCATCTTGAGCCCGGAAAAATCGACCGAGCCCATCCAGCTTGGCCGGTCTTCGTTTTCGCCCGTGTCGATCTTCGAGACGAAGTTTTCATACCCTGAAAACATGACGATCACGACGAGGTTGCCGGCAAGCGAGAGGTCGATGAGCGTCAGGACCGCCAGAATGATCTCTTCCGGCTTGGCAGACCAAAGGCCGGGCAAGATGTGAATAAGGTCGCCGACGAACGCGACGAGCAGCATCAGCAGCGACAGGGCAAGGCCGACGTAAAACGGCGCCAGCAGCCAGCGCGATTTGAAGAGAAATTGCTCCAGCAGTCTTTCCACGGCATTTCTGTGATGCATGACGAGTTCCGTTTCGCGATTTTCGGGCCCGGTTCGGGCAACATGGCGTGGCGCGCGCCGCGGCAGGCGCGAAAGTGCCGCAGGTACGCCCGATGTACGAGACGGCTATTGTAATGTCCCGGACTGGCCGGTTCGACGCCTGCCCTGCGCGCCGAGCGAACCCCGCAGACCCGGGACCGGGCGTGGGGTGTTCAACGAAAATCCCGGCTCGCGCCTGTCACCTGCGACAGCCGCCCCAGCAGCGGCGTGAGGTCCTGCAGCCGGCTTGCCACCACATTGCAGACCTCGCCCTCGCGCTGCCACCGGCCGTATACCGCCAGCAGCCTCGAGCGCAGCAGCGCATCGCGCTGGCGTTCGCCCACCTTGTTCCAGACCACGACCTGGATCGAACCCGTCTCGTCTTCCAGCGACACGAAGACCACCCCCTTGGCGGTGCCCGGCCGCTGGCGCCCGGTGACGATGCCGCAGCAGCGAATCCAGCGCCCGTCGGGCAGGCTGTGCAGTTCCTGCGCGCTATGCAGGCGCCTTTTGTGCAGCAGCGGGCGCAGCAATGCCAGGGGGTGGCTGCGCAGCGTGAGGCCCGTGCTCGCGTAGTCGAAGACGATTTCCTCGCCTTCGGGGGCGGGCGGCAGCTCGAGCAATGCCTCCTCGATGGGCGCGTTGCGCAGCAGTTCGGGCGTCTTCTTCAGCGCGCAGGCCTGCCAGACCTGCTGGCGCCGGTGGCCGGCCAGGTCGGCCAGCGCATCGGCGCCGGCCAGCCGCCGCATTTGCGTTTCGTCCAGCGCCGCGCGCCGCGCCAGGTCGGCGACATCGGCCAGGGGCATCCGCTCGCGCGCGGCCACGATGCGCTCGGCCACCGAGGGTTGCAGGCCCGACACCATCCGCAGGCCCAGGCGCACCGCCGGAGACTGGGGCAGTCCTTCGAGGGTGCAATCCCAGTGGCTGGCCTGCACATCGGCGGGCAACACCCGGACGCCATGGCGCCGGGCATCCTGCACCAGCTGGCTGGGTGTGTAGAAACCCAGCGGCTGGCTGTTGAGCATCGCGGCCAGGAATTCGGCCGGATGATGCCGCTTGATCCAGCAGGAGGCATACACCAGCAGTGCGAACGAGGCCGCGTGGCTTTCCGGGAAGCCGTAGTCGCTGAAGCCTTTGATCTGCTCGAAGATGGATTGCGCGAAAGCGGCCTCGTAGCCGCGTTCGGTCATGCCGTCTATGAGCTTGGCACGGTATTTTTCCAGCCCTCCCTTGCGTTTCCAGGCGGCCATGGCGCGGCGCAGCTGGTCTGCCTCGCCCGGCGTGAAGCCTGCCGCCAGCACCGCCACCTGCATGACCTGTTCCTGGAAAATGGGCACGCCCAGCGTGCGCCCCAAGGCTTCGCGCAGCGCCGGCCCGGGATAAGTCTCGGGCTCCTTGCCCTGGCGCCGGTTCAGGTAGGGATGCACCATGCCGCCCTGGATCGGCCCGGGCCGAACGATCGCCACTTCGATCACCAGGTCATAGAAGCATCGGGGCTTGAGCCTGGGCAGCATGCTCATCTGCGCGCGGCTCTCGATCTGGAAGACGCCGACGGTGTCGGCCTTGCAGATCATGTCGTAGGTCTCGATGTCTTCGGCGGGAATGTCCTGCATGCGGAAGTTCCGGCCCTTGCGCTCGCCGATCAAGGCCAGCGCCTTGCCCAGCGCGGTCAGCATGCCCAGCGCCAGCACATCCACCTTGAGCAGACCCATGGCGTCCAGGTCGTCCTTGTCCCATTCGATGACGGTGCGGTCTTGCATGGCCGCGTTTTCGATGGGCACCATTCTCGACAACGGTTCGCGCGTGAGCACGAAGCCGCCTACGTGCTGGCTAAGATGGCGCGGAAACCCCAACAATTGGCGGGTCAGCGCGATGAGCTGGCGCACCTGCAGCGACTGCGGCGTCAGGCCAGCGCCGGCCAGCAGTGCGGCATCGACAGGCTCTCCGTCCCACCAGCGATGGCCCTTGGACAGCGCGTCCAGCGTATCCGGATCGAAGCCCAGCGCCTTGCCCACGTCGCGGATCGCGCTCTTGGGCTGGTAGCGGATCACCGTGGCCGTGAGCGCGGCGCGCTCGCGTCCGTATTTTTGGTACAGATACTGGATGACTTCTTCGCGCCGCTCGTGCTCGAAATCCACGTCGATGTCGGGTGGCTCGTTTCTTTCTCTGGAGATGAAGCGTTCGAACAGCATCGACATGCGCGCAGGGTCCACTTCGGTGACGTTGATGCAATAGCAGACTACGGAGTTCGCCGCGCTGCCGCGCCCTTGGCAGAGGATGTTGCGCGAGCGCGCAAAGGCCACGATGTCCGCGACGGTGAGAAAGTACGGTTCGTAATTCAGGTCCGAGATCAGCGCCAGTTCGTGCTCGATTTGCGCCTGCACCTTGGCGGGAACGCCGTCGGGCCAATGCCGCGCGGCGCCTTCGTAGGTGATGCGGCGCAGGTGGCTGGCCGGGGTCTGGCCGGCCGGCACGACTTCTTCGGGATACTGGTAGCGCAGCTCGTCCAGGCTGAAAGCGCAGCGCGCCGCCACTTGCAGCGTCTGCGCCAGCAGTTCGGGCGGATAGACCTGGGCCAGGCGCAGGCGCGAGCGCAGATGCCGTTCCGCGTTCGGCTGCAAGCCGTGCCCGCACTGAGCGAGCGGCTTGCCCAGGCGCGTCGCCGTGAGCACGTCCTGCATCGGTTTGCGCGAACGCACATGCATGTGCACGTCGCCGCAGGCCACCAGCGGGATGGCCGTGAGCGCGTTGACTTCGCGCAGGCGATGCAGCCACATCTTGTCATCGAGCTGGTGCAGTAGCTCCACCGTCAGCCAGCAGCGGCCCATGAAGCGGTCCAGCATCCAGCGCGCGATGGCCAGAAGCTGCTGCGGCGCAGCGCCTCGCCGCGGCGAGGCCAGCAGCACGCAATCGGCCAGCGCTTGCGGGTCGATGTCGGCGGCGCGCAGCCGGTAGCT
>DAIDKG010000479.1 GCA_027450125.1 Bordetella sp.
ATATATAGGGTGTTGGATTGGCGTTCCGCGCTGCGAGATAAGCCTCGATGTCGCGCACCAGGTCGTTGACTGAGCTAAAGCTGCCAGCGCGGATCGCTTGTACTCATCCGCCGTAGGCCACAAATTTAGGCCTTGCTAATCAGGGTATTTGAGCCAGTGAGGGCAGTCGCCCCGCATGCGGACCAGCTCACGAAGCGTCTCGATACCGAAGTCGGTGAACGCGAGGATTTCATCGTCGCCGATACCGTGGACCCATATGCAGCCGTCTTCAGTGTCCATTTCGCTGGCCACCTCGGCAAGCCAGCTCACATCGACAGCAAAGTCCTCCGCCACGGCGTTTATCGTCGTGACGTGACTGACCTTGTTGACGTGCATGTTCAGGCCGCTCGCTCGGAGATCCGCGGCTCTGGCGCGGACCAGCGCCAGGGCAACAGCTCGTCTATGCGATGGGCTGGATGCGTGGCAATGCGGGCAAGCACGTCCGCAAGCCAGGCTTGCGGATCGATTCCATTCATTTTTGCCGTGACAATGAGACTATACATGGCCGCAGCACGCTGGCCACCGCGATCGGACCCGCAGAACATCCAGCTTTTTCTTCCCAATGCCAGGCCCCTAAGGCCGCGCTCGGCCGCATTGTTTGATAGGCAGACACGGCCATCTTCGAGGAAACGGGTAAAGCTCGTCCAGCGCTTCAGGATGTAATTGAACGCCTTGGTGAGATCATGTCCGCGTGACAGCCTGGCAAGCTGCTCCTGCATATAGACCTGTAGTTCCTCGATCACGGGCCGGCTCAACCGCTGGCGGACTTCCAGACGTTCCTGCGGGCTGCGGCCGTTGATGGTGCGCTCGATCTCGAACAGGGTATCGATTCGACGTACGATCTCAATCGCGATGGGAGACAACGGCATCTCCGTTTTGCCGGCAGCCTTGCGCCGCGCGTTCGTTTCAATATCCGCCATCGCATAAAAGGGCCTGCGTGCATGCGCCCAACATGCGGCCTCGTAGATAGGGCCAGGCTTCCGCCCCGGTAGATAGAGTTCGTTATAGCCTCCGAACGCGTCGGCCTGCAGAATGCCAGCGTATCTGGCCAGATGAGCTTGGGGATGTTCGCCCTTGCGGTCGCGCGAGTAATAGAACATCGCCGCAGGCGGGGCCTTGCCCCCGAAGGGACGATCGTCTCGGACGTAAATCCAGCAACGCCCAATATCAGTCTTGCCTTTGGACAGGACCGGCACCGTCGTGTCATCGCCATGAAGCCGTTCGCCAGCCAAAACATGGTCTTCAACGAGACGTAGCAGCGGGGCCAACTCCGAACACACCGCCCCCACCGCATCGGCCATCGTCGAGAGCGCGATTGGTACGCCCTCGAGCGCGTAGCGCTCGCATTGGCGGTTGAGCGGCTGATGTTGTCCAAACTTTTCGTACATGATCATTGCCAGAAAGCTGGGGCCGGCCCAGCCTCTGGGTATGCTATGGAAGGGCGCAGGGCTCTGGCTGATCTTCTCGCAATCCCGGCAACTGAACTTTTCGCGGACGGTCTCCACCACCTTCCATTGCCGCGGCACACTTTCCAGCGTCCGCGTCACGTCCTCGCCCAGCTTGCGCAGCCGATTTCCTCCGCAACAGGCACACACGGTCGGTGGGTCAATCACAACCCGCTCACGGGGCAGATTCTCGGGGAAGGTCTGGCGCTCGGGGCGCTTGCGTGTAAAGCCTTTGACGCTGATGGCTTTGGCCACAGCCCTTTCGGCCGCCAGCTCATCTTCCGTCGCGGAGGCCTCGGCCTCTTCGAAGCTCAGGGCGAGCTGATCGATCCGTGAGGCGCGTTCCGACTTTTGGCCATAAAGCTCGCGCGTGAGCTTGGCGATCTGAAGTTTCTGATGTGCAATTAGCGCGGTATCTTCAGCCGCCTTGGCGCGGGCAACAGCAAGTTCGGCTGCAACTTCCAGGGTCTTCGTGCGCTCGGCCGCCAGTGCCGCCTTCAGTGCGGCAATATCGTCGGGTGTAGCGGCGCGATCTGCTTCCATGCAACGAAGTGAATCATAGTTTGCAGACTTTGTGATGCACAAAATGCAAGATAAGCAAAGTTTTCATCATCATCCTGCGCTTTGCGGCCGCCAGGTTTGCTGCGGATTGCGCCAGTCAATCCCTTCGAGCATGTAGGCCATCTGCGCAGCCGATATCGAGAGCACGCCTCCTGATGCCGACGGCCAGATGAACTTTCCACGGTCCAGGCGTTTTGCATACAAAGACATGCCAAGCCCGTCATGCCACAGGATTTTTACAAGATCGCCACGACGCCCACGAAAGACAAACAGATCGCCAGCGTGGGGATCCCTTTTGAACGATTCCTGGATCAGCAAAGCCAGGCCCTGCATGCCACGGCGCATATCTGTGTGACCGGTCGCAATCCAAACGCGCCCCGAGGGAATCGAGATCATCAGCGCTCCAGAACTTCGACCACTCGCCGAAGCGCAACCACATCGACATCGGGTCCGGTCATCACCTGGCGGCCATTGGAAAGCACGACCACCATGCGATTGCCCAAATCCGCGACATCCGAACGCGTCAGCCTGCACCCC
>DAIDKG010000480.1 GCA_027450125.1 Bordetella sp.
CTGCCCGTAATGTTCCTGGCAATCGACTGAAACGCCCTCGCCACAGGTGAAATCCACCTGAAACTGCGCGATCCGCACAATGAGGCCGTGTTTCAACCCTTCGAGGAGATCCTCATGAGCCGTATCCCCCTTCGCGTTTGCGTCGCCAGCGTCGTCCTTGCCGTGGCCGCGGGCGCCGGCGCGACTTCCGCCTTTGCCCAGTCCGCCCCGGCGGATACGCCGGCCGCCCCGATGCCCCACGCGTGGCATCACGGTCCCAAGCATGATCAGCGCATGATGTGGCGCGATTCAATGATGATTCCCGGCCTGGGCCCCATCGGCGAGCGCCAGGTCCGGGAGCTCAAGCTCACCGCGGCCCAACAGGCCCAGCTGAAGCAGGCGCGGGACGCCCAGCGCTCCCTGTTCGAGGCACGCCGCGACGAGTTCACGCGCCAGCATGTGCTGCTCGACCAGCAGGTCAGTTCCGGCAAGCTCGACCCGCGCGCATTGATGAGCGCGCAGGAGGCCAACCAGCAGCAGTTCCAGGCGCAGGCCGGCAAGGTGCGGGACAAGTGGCTGGCCGTGTGGGATGGCCTGAGCGACGCGCAGCGCGCCCAGGTGACCGGCTTTGTCAAGGCGCGCGAGGCCAGGATGCAGGCCATGCGTGAACGCCACCAGGAGCGCAAGGGCCACATGGACCGGCCCGCCGGTGCGGCGCCCAGCGCGCCCCCCATGCCTCCCGCTGCGGGCGGCTCGTCCGCAAGCTGATTCCGGCGTCCGATCTTTCCAGCGCGAAAGCCAGCCCCCTGGACCCCTGCGGGTCCAGGGGGCTGGCTCTTTTACAATAATGGGTTGTCTATCTGGATGGCCGAGATGAAACGACCCCCACGCCCACTTTGTTCGCTGCCCCTGCATGGGGCATGTCAGCTCCTTGCGAGCGGCTCGACGGAGCTGACATGCCGGAAGTCCTGAGTATCGAATCCCTGGACCTGGAAGCCAGGGGAATCGCCCGCCGCGAGGGTAAGGTGGTCTTCGTCGAGGGCGCCCTGCCGGGCGAACAGGTGCTGGCCACTGCCGTGCGGCGCAAGCCGTCCTACGAGATCGCACGCGTGGATCAGGTGCTCAAGCCCTCGTCGCAGCGCGTCGCACCGCGCTGCCCGCATTTCGGCGTGTGCGGCGGCTGCGCCATGCAGCACCTGGAGCCCTCCGCCCAGGTGGCCATCAAGCAGCGCGCCCTGGAAGACACCTTCGCCCATATCGGCAAGCTCAGGCCGGGCCGCATGCTGCCGCCGCTGCAGGGTCCTTCCTGGGGCTACCGCTATCGCGCCCGCCTGTCGGTGCGCCTGGTGCCCAAGAAGGGCGGCGTGCTCGTGGGCTTTCACGAGAGAAAGAGCAGCTATGTGGCCGACATGCGCGAGTGCCATGTGCTGCCGCGGCACGTGAGCGACCTGCTGATGCCGCTGCGCGCAATGATCGCGTCCATGTCCGCGCCGGACCGCATGCCCCAGATCGAGGTGGCGCTGGGCGACGGCGTCACCGTGCTGGTGCTGCGCCATCTCGAGCCGCTCACCGACAACGACCTCGCCGTGCTGCGCGCCTTCGCCGCCGAACACGACGTGCAGTGGTGGCTGCAGCCCAAAGGGCCGGATACCGTGCACCCGCTCGACCCTGCGCATGCCGACACGCTGGCCTATGCGCTGCCGGAGTTCGGCCTGCGCATGCCGTACCGGCCCACGGATTTCACGCAGGTCAACCACGCCATCAACCGCGCGCTGATCTCGCGCGCCCTGACGCTGCTGGATCCGCAGCCCACCGACCGCGTGGCGGATCTCTTCTGCGGCCTGGGCAACTTCACCCTGCCGCTGGCTACCCGGGCACGCGAGGCCGTGGGCGTCGAAGGCAGCAAGGCCCTGACCGACCGCGCCATGCAGGCCGCGCAACTGCATGGCCTGGCAGGCAGCACGAGTTTTTCCACGCTCAACCTGTTCGAGGTCAACGTCGACTGGCTGCGCGGCCTGGGCCATTTCGACCGCATGCTCATCGACCCGCCGCGCGAGGGTGCGCAAGCCGTGGCGCAGGCCCTGTCGCTGCTGTCGCCCGCCGAGCGGCCCCAGCGCATCGTCTACGTGTCCTGCAACCCGGCCACGCTGGCGCGCGACGCGGCGATCATGGTGCACGAGGGCGGCTATGCGCTGCAGATGGCGGGAGTGATCAACATGTTCCCGCATACGGGCCATGTCGAGTCGATCGCGGTGTTCGAGTCGCAGGACGAGGCGACTGTGCTGGCCGCGCAGGAACAGGCGGCGGCCAAGGCGCGGCAGGCCGAGGCTGTCGAGTCTTAACGACTGCGGGCCATACGCTCGCCTGTTTATCGCTGATCGGCAGGGGTAGGGCTGTCTTTTGTTGAGTTTTTAATCGCCGTATGACGCCGCAGCGAACCGAGGACCCCGGAGCAAGCTGAAGCGCGGTGCGGCCATCCGCAGCCGCCTTCAGCGGCCAGCATCGGAATTGCGCAAGGCAGCCTCGGCGTCTTAAGAACGCAAGCAGTGCGACTTAAAAACTCCACCTCTGCGGCTAAAGAACCCTCTCCAACTCCTCGATGATCGGACACTCAGGCCGATCATCCCCATGGCAATGCCGCGCCAGATGCTTGAGCGTATCGGCCATCTGCTGCAACTCCGCCGCCTTGCGCTCCAGTTCTTCCACATGCTGCAAAGCCACCCGCTTGACGTCCGAGCTGGCGCGCTTGCGGTCGCGCCACAGGGCCAGCAGCTCGTGCATCTGCTCCACCGAAAAACCCAGCCCGCGCGCGCGGCGCACGAAGCGCAGGGTGTGCAGATCCTGCTCGGTGTAAGTCCGGTAGCCCGACGCCGTGCGGCCGGCCGGAACGATGAGGCCTATCGACTCGTAATAGCGGATCATCTTGGCCGAAATGCCGGTGGCCTGGGCGGCTTGTCCGATGTTCATGCAATGACCTCGAGGTTCAGGCGCCGGCCCGCACGGGCCGGAACGTTTTCAGGCGCAAGGCATTGCTGACGACGAATACGCTGGACAAGGCCATGGCGCCTGCCGCCAGCATGGGCGAGAGCAGCACGCCGAAGGCCGGGTACAGCGCGCCGGCCGCCAGCGGAATGAGCGCGATGTTGTAGACGAAAGCCCAGAACAGGTTCTGCCGGATATTGCGCAGCGTGGCGCGGCTGAGCGCGATGGCGTCGGCCACGCCGCGCAAATCCTTGCCCAGCAGCACGACCTGCGCCGCTTCGATGGCGACGTCGGTGCCGCTGCCGATCGCCAGGCCCACATCGGCGGCGGCCAGCGCCGGCGCGTCGTTGATGCCGTCGCCGACGAAGAGCACCTTGTGGCCGCTGCGGCGCATGTCGGCGACGGCCTGCATCTTGCCTTCGGGCAGCACTTGCGCGTGCACGTCGTCCACGCCGATCTGGCGCGCCACGGCTTGCGCGGTGTCGCGGTGGTCGCCTGTGATCATCGCGGTGCGCAAGCCCAGCGCGTGCAGGGCGGCGATGGCTTGCACGGCCGTGGGCTGCAGCGG
>DAIDKG010000481.1 GCA_027450125.1 Bordetella sp.
TCACCGCCGCACCGGCCTTCAAGGCCAACTCGATGCCGGGCACCGAGGCGCGGATGCGCGTGTCTTCCGAGATATTGCCCGCGTCGTCGAACGGCACGTTCAGATCGGCGCGGATGAAGACGCGCTTGCCGGACAGGGCGCCGGCCTTCGCCAGCGCGGTAAGGGTTTGAACTTTAGACATAGCCATCACTCGAATCCGCCATCGGTCGACGACGGAGCCGAGGACCCCGGAGGAATCCGAAGCACAGCCCACCGGGCGAGCATCGGAATTCCGCAGGGCAGCCTCGGCGGATTAAGAAAAATGGCCGACGCATGAAGCCTCGGCCATCCTGTACTCAAGGC
This sequence comes from Bordetella sp., assembly GCA_027450125.1. Classification (GTDB taxonomy): domain Bacteria; phylum Pseudomonadota; class Gammaproteobacteria; order Burkholderiales; family Burkholderiaceae_B; genus Bordetella. Next base: position 343 of record DAIDKG010000481.1, read on the forward strand.
CCGATAAAGCCCAGGGCGCTTACTTGGCCGCCATCAACGCGCAAGCCGTATCCAGCATGCGGTTCGAGAAGCCCCACTCGTTGTCGTACCAGGACGACACCTTCACCAGGCGGCCCGATACCTTGGTCAGCGTCGCATCGAACGAGCTGGAGGCCGGGTTGTGGTTGAAGTCGCTCGAGACCAGCGGCGCGGTGTTGTAGGCCAGGATGCCCTTGAGCTCGCCGTCCGTGGCAGCCTTCAGGATCGCATTGACCTCCTCGACCGTCGTGTCGCGCTTGGCGATGAAGGACAGGTCGACGATGGACACGTTGATGGTGGGCACGCGGATGGCGAAGCCGTCCAGCTTGCCGTTCAGCTCGGGCATCACCAGGCCCACCGCGGCGGCGGCGCCGGTCTTGGTGGGGATCATGTTGTGCGTGGCCGAGCGCGCGCGGCGCAGGTCCTCGTGATAGACGTCGGTCAGCACCTGGTCGTTGGTGTAGGCGTGCACCGTGGTCATCAGGCCGTTCTCGATGCCCAGCTTGTCGTGCAGCGGCTTGACCAGCGGAGCCAGGCAGTTGGTGGTGCAGGAGGCGTTGGACACGACCGTCATGGCCGAGGTCAGCACCTGCTGGTTCACGCCGTACACCACGGTGGCGTCCACGTCCTTGCCGCCGGGGGCCGAGATCAGCACCTTCCTGGCGCCGCCCTTCAGGTGCGCGCCGGCCTTCTCTTTGGAAGTGAAGAAGCCCGTGCATTCCATCACCACGTCCACGCCCAGATCGCCCCAGGGCAGCTCGGCCGGATTGCGGTTGGCCAGTACGCGGATCTTGTCGCCGTTGACGATCATGTAGTCGCCGTCGACCGAAACTTCGCCCGGGAAGCGGCCGTGAGCCGTGTCGTACTGCGTCAGGTGGGCGTTGGTCTTGGGATCGCCCAGGTCGTTGATGGCGACGATCTCCAGATCGTGCTTCTTGCCCGACTCGTAGTGGGCACGCAGCACATTGCGGCCGATGCGGCCGTAGCCGTTGATGGCGACGCGGATGGTCATGACAGGCTCTCCTTGGGAGTTTGAATTACTTGCGAGATTGCAAAAGCCGCTTGACGGTCTCGGCCACCTTTTCGGCGGTCAGCCCGAAGAACTTGAACAGCGCGCCGGCGGGCGCGGATTCGCCGTAGCGGTCGATGCCGATGACGGCACCGTCCAGGCCCACGTACTTATACCAACCCGAGGTGCATCCGGCTTCGATGGCCACGCGCGGCAGGCCGTCGGGCAGCACCGAACGCTTCCACTCGGCGCTCTGCTTGTCGAAGACGTCCGTGCTGGGCATGGAGACCACGCGCACGGCCAACCCCTGCATGCGCAGGATTTCCTGCGCATCCAGCGCGATGCCCACCTCGGAACCGGTGGCGATGATGACGGCCATGGGGCCATTGCCGTCGCGCAGCACGTAACCGCCGCGCGCGATGGCGGCGCGGGTCGTGTCGTCGCGCGGCACGAAGGGCAGGTTCTGGCGCGACAGCAGCAGCGCCGTGGGACCGCCGTCGCGCACGGTCATGCCGGTGCTGACGGGGCGCCGCACCGCGGCCTCCCAGGCCACGGCCGTCTCGACCGTATCGCACGGACGCCAGACCGACAGGTTGGGAATCAGGCGCAGGCTGGCCGCGTGCTCGATGGACTGGTGCGTGGGACCGTCTTCGCCCAGGCCGATGGAGTCGTGGGTGAACACGTGCACCACGCGCTGCTTCATCAGGGCGGCCATGCGAATGGCGTTGCGCGAATAATCGGAGAAGGTCAGGAAGGTGCCGCCGAAAGGCAGGTAGCCGCCATGCAGCGCCACGCCGTTCATGATGGCGGCCATGCCGAACTCGCGCACGCCGTAGTTGATGTGGCGGCCGAAGGCCACGCCGCCGGTCTCGGCGGCGCGCACCGGCTGCACGCCCTTCCAGTCGGTGAGGTTGGAGCCGGTCAGGTCGGCCGAGCCGCCCAGCATCTCGGGCAGCAGGTTGACCAGTTCGGCGATGGCGTATTGCGAGGCCTTGCGCGACGCCACGGTCTCGGCCTTGGCATCGGTCTGCTTGACGAAGGCCTGCACGCGCTCGATGAAACCCGGAGGCAGCTCGCCCTTCATGCGGCGCAGGAACTCGGCCGCCTCGGTGGGATGCGCGATGGCGTAACTGTCGAAAGCCATCTGCCATTCGGTCTGCACGCGCAGGCCGGCGTCGCGGGCGTCCCAGGCTTCGTAGACCGGTTGCGGAATCTGGAAGGGACCGCCCTGCCAGCCCAGCGCCGCGCGGGTCGCGGCGACCTCGGCCTCACCCAGCGCTGCGCCGTGCACATCGTGCGTGCCCGCCTTGTTGGGCGACCCTTTGCCGATGACGGTGCGGCACATGATCAGGGTGGGCTTGAGGCTCTGCGACTTGGCCGCGGCAATGGCGGCGTCGACCGCGGCAACGCTGTGGCCATCGACGTTGCGGATGACGTTCCAGCCGTAGGCCTCGAAGCGCAGCGCGGTGTCGTCGGCGAACCAGTGCTGGACGTGGCCGTCGATGGAAATGCCATTGTCGTCGTAAAAGGCGATGAGCTTGGACAGCTTGAGCGTGCCGGCCAGCGAGCAGACCTCGTGCGAGATGCCTTCCATCAGGCAGCCGTCGCCGACGAACACATAGGTGTGGTGGTCGACGATCTTGTGGCCGGGGCGGTTGAACTCCGCCGCCAGCAGCGACTCGGCCAGCGCCATGCCCACGGCATTGCCCAGGCCCTGGCCCAGCGGGCCGGTGGTGGTTTCGACGCCGGGGGTGACGCCGACCTCGGGATGGCCGGGCGTCTTGGAATGCAGCTTGCGAAAGCGCTGCAGTTCCTCCAGAGGCAGGTCGTAGCCGGTCAGGTGCAGCAGCGAATAGAGCAGCATCGAGCCATGGCCGTTGGACAGCACGAAGCGGGCGCGGTTGGCCCAGGCCGGATCGGCCGGATTGTGGCGCAGGTGCCGGGTCCAGAGCGCCTGGGCGATCTCGGCCATGCCCATGGGCGCGCCCGGGTGTCCGCTATTGGCTTGTTGCACGGCGTCGATGGCAAGAATGCGTATGGCGTCGGCCATGGCGGAGGGAGTGGGCAGGCTCATGAGGCGGGAATCGTAGAAGTGAAAGCCGGAACCGCAAGGGCCTGGAACCGCCCCTGGAACACCCTCGGCACATGCCCTGGGGCGCCCGGATTCAAGCTCGGGAAAGCTCACGATTTTACCACCCGCGGCGAAGGCGCCCCGGCAGCCTGTTATCGTTGCCGGACCGGCCACGATCGACCTGTCCACGGCACCCATGCCCCGCTTCTACTGCCCCGCCCCGCTCGCCCCCGGCGCGCGCCTGTCCCTGCCCGATGCGCTCGCGCACCACGCCGTGCGCGTATTGCGCCTGCGCGACGGCGCCGCCATCGCCCTGTTCGACGGCTCGGGCGGCCAGTACCCGGCGGTGCTGCGCATCCAGGGAAAACAGGCCTGGGCCGAACTGGGCGAGTTCGATGCGCGCGAAGCCGAACTGCCGGGCCGCATCACGCTGGTGCAGGGCCTGCCCGGGAGCGACAAGATGGACTGGGTGGTGGAAAAGGCCGTGGAACTGGGCGCCGCGGCACTGATACCCGTACAGGCCCGGCGCAGCGTGGTGCAGCTTTCCGAGGAGCGGGCAGGCAAGCGCCGCGCGCACTGGCAGCGCATCGCCCAGGCGGCGGCCGAGCAATGCGGCCGCAACCGGCTCATGGACATCGCCGCCCCCCTGTCCTTGCAGGACTTCCTGGCGCAGCCCGCCGCCGGACCGCTCCTGTTGTGCCATCCGGACGCCGACGCCACGCTGGCCCAGGCGCTCGCGCCGCTGGCAGGCCAGGCGCAGCCCAGCCTCAGCCTGCTGGTCGGCCCCGAGGGCGGGTGGTCGGAGGATGAACTGCAGGCCGCGCGGCGCGCCGGCGCGCAGGCCGTGCGCTTTGGCCCGCGGGTGCTGCGCACCGAGACGGCGGGCCTGGCCTTGATCGCGGCGGCGAGCGCCCTGCTGGGCTGGTAGCCGCGGCGGCGCCCTGGAAGGCGCCCTGGCCCCGGAGCCTGCCCGTCAGCGGGCCGCAGGCCCTAGCTTTCGCCATAGCGCGCAGCGGCCACGCCGGGCTCCGCCTCGGGATGCTCGCCGGCATGCTCGATCACATAACAAAACACCCGGCCGTTCTCGCCGGCGAACTGGACTACATCGGCGCATACGCCGTCGATCAGGGTGGCGTCCTCGGCCAGGGCCGGATCGCCCGAGTGCAGCCGGTACAGCCACAGCACGATGCCCGATTTGTTGTCGAGCACGGTGTCGCACAGGCAGTCGTAGAGGGCGTCCATGTCGCTGCCGAAGAATTCGGGAAAGTCCACGGCCTTGGCGATGGCGCGCAGCACGGCCGAGCGGCTGCGTGCGCGGTCACAGTCGGCGACCAGCAAGGACAGGCCCAGTTCCTGCGTGGCGGCCACCATATCCTGCTTGTCCAGACCATCGCAGTCGATCGCACCGCCCTTGCGCAATTGCCGCAAGAGGGTAGATTGGCTGTTCCGCATCATGCCCGTGCCTCCCTGCAGACCGGTGTCGATATGCGCCGCCACGTCAGCGGCACTCGGACAATACACCGAGTCCGCAAAAAAAGGTATGCGCCCACGCACGGGCGCCGCCGCACGGCGTGACTACAATGCGTTTTTCGCCACGCCACACCTGTGTTTTCCATGTCCCAGCTTGCCGATCGCGCCCTCTCCTTTCCCTCGTTTCATGCTGTTTCGCTGTTCAAGGAGGCCCAGGCGCTGGCCGCTTCCGGCAAGTCCATCATCAATATGGGCATAGGCGAACCCGACTTCACCGCACCGCCCAGCGTGGTCGAGGCGCTCTCGCGCGCCTCGCGGGCCGGGCTGGGCGCCTACAGTGCCCCGGCCGGCATTCCGGCGCTGCGTGAAGCCATCGCCCGTTATTACGCGCAGCACTTCGGCGCGCATGTCGATCCGGCCCGGGTCATCGTCACGTCAGGCGGATCCGGCGCCCTGATGCTGGCGTGCGCCGTGCTCGTGGACAGCGGCACGCAAGTGCTGCTGCCCGACCCCTGCTACCCGGCCAACGGCAATTTCATCGTGGCCGCCGGCGGCCGCCCGAAGCAGGTGCCCACCACGGCCGCCCATCGCTTCCAGATGACCGCGCAGGACATCCGCGACCACTGGGGCCCCGACACCCGCGGCGTGCTGGTCGCCTCGCCCAGCAACCCCACCGGCACCAGCATCGCGCCCGACGTGCTGGCCGAACTGCTGGCCGAGGTACGCGCGCGCCGCGGCTACGTCCTCATGGACGAAATCTACCTGGGCCTGTCCTACGATGGCCAGGCCAAATCGGCCCTGACGCTGGACGACGATCTGGTGGTCATCAACAGCTTCTCCAAATATTTCCACATGACCGGCTGGCGCCTGGGCTGGATGATCGTGCCCGAACGCATGGTCGAACTGGTCGAACGGGTCGGCGCCGCCCTGGCCATCTGCGCCCCCACGCTGGCCCAGCATGCCGCCCTGGCCTGCTTCGAGCCGCAAGCCATGGCGATCTACGAGGAACGCCGCGAGGCCTTCCGCCAGCGCCGCGATTTTCTCGTCCCCGCGCTGGAAAAGCTGGGCATCGAGGTTCCGGTCAAGCCCGACGGCGCCTTCTACGTCTATGCCGACATCGGCAAGCTGGGCGAGGACAGCGTGGCTTTTGCCTACCGGCTGCTGCGCGAGGCGGGCGTCTCGGCACTGCCGGGAGCCGATTACGGTCCGGCGCCGCATGGCCGGCACACCATGCGTTTTTCCTATTGCGTAGGCATGCAGGCGCTGCAGGAGGCCGTGCACCGCATCGGACGGCTGCTGTAGGCGAGTCGCAGGCCGCACCTGCCGCTAGAAAAAGCAGCCGTTAAAAAAGCGAGGCGGCCCGAGGGCCGCCTCCTGTGCAGTCCCGGGGCAGGATCAGTTGTTGCGGCTCAGGGCCATGCCCGAGGCCAGGGCCAG
>DAIDKG010000482.1 GCA_027450125.1 Bordetella sp.
GGTCTTCGTCAACCGGCTGCGCAAGGACATGCCCCTGCAGACCGATCCTTCCGTCATCTATGGGCTGGGCAGCAGCTATGACGGGCACCTGCACAAGCGCGACCTGCAACACGACACGCCCTGGAACACCTATACGCGTCCGGGGCTGCCGCCCACGCCCATCGCCATGGCCGGGCGGGCTTCGCTCGAGGCGGCCTTGCACCCCGAAACCAACAACTATCTGTATTTCGTGGCGCGCGGTGACGGCAGCAGCGAGTTTTCCACTACCCTTGGCCAGCAGAACCGCAACATTGCGCACTACATACTGGGCCAGGGCAAGGGCGCAGAACCGCACAAGGAGGCGGCGCCGGTGGGCGCAGAGGCTCAGGCCAGGCGCCCGGGGCAGGCGAAGAAATGATCAAGCGCGGACGTTTCATCACCCTCGAAGGCGTGGACGGAGCAGGCAAGAGCACGCACGCCGGTTGGCTGGTCGATGCCATTCGTGCGGCCGGCCACGCCGTGCTGGCCACGCGCGAGCCGGGCGGCACGCCCATAGGCGAAATGCTGCGTGAGCTGGTGCTGCACCAGCCCATGCGCCTGGAGACCGAAACGCTGATCATGTTCGCCGCGCGCTGCGAGCATCTGCACACCGTGATCGAACCGGCCTTGGCGCGCGGCGTGTGGGTCGTATGCGACCGGTTCACTGATGCCACCTATGCCTATCAGGGCGGCGGGCGCGAGCTGGGCGCCGCGCCGGTGGCTGCGCTCGAAGCCTGGATCGGCGCGCCGCAGCCCGACCGCACCTGGCTGTTCGATGTGCCGCTGGATGTCGCGCGCGCGCGCCTGGCCCGCAGCCGCGATCCTGACCGCTTCGAGCGCGAGGAGGGCGTTTTCTTCGAGCGGGTGCGTGCCGCCTACCATGCCCGTGCGCAGGCGCATCCCCGGCGCGTGCATGTCGTCGACGGCAGCCAGCCTCTGGCGGCCGTCAGGGCCAGGCTCGAGTCCGAACTGGCGCAACTGCTGGCAGGCACCTGACATGAATCATTTCCTTCCGTGGCACCTGGACACGGCCCGCGAATGGCTGGCCGGGCGCGAGCGCTTCGCGCACGCCTGGCTGCTGCATGGCGAAGCCGGCATCGGCAAGCTGGACTTCGCCGTCGCGGCGGCGGCCAGCCTGCTGTGCGAAACGCCGCAGGATGGCCTGGCCTGCGGCCACTGTATCGCCTGCGGCTGGTTCGCATCGGGCAACCACCCTGACCTGCGCCGCATCCGCCCCGAAGCCGTGGCTCAGGCCGAAGGCGCGCAGAACGGCGAAGCCGACGAGGCCGAAGCGCCGGCGGGCGCCAGGCGCGCTCCGTCCAAAGACATCCGCATAGACCAGATACGCGGCCTAGAATCCTGGTTCAATACGGCCACGCATCGCGGTGGCTGGCGCGTGGCCCTGCTTTATCCCGCCCAGGCGCTCAACACCATAGCCGCCAACGCCCTGCTCAAAGTGCTGGAAGAGCCGCCGGCGCACACGGTGTTCCTGATGGTGACCGACGCGCCCGACCGGCTCCTGCCGACGCTGGTGTCGCGCTGCCGCAGGCTGCCGCTTGCGGCGCCGCCTCCCGCGACCGCCTTGCAGTGGCTGACCGAGCAGGGCGTGAAGCAGCCGGACCAGTGGCTGGCCGCTGCGGGCGGTACACCGCTGTCGGCCTTGCGGCTGGCGCAAAAGCAGGATGAGCCTTGCCCCGGCTGGCTGGGCCAGTTGCTGGCACCGCTCGCCCAAGGCCAGCGGCCCGACGTGGGCAACCTGACCGAATCGTTGGAAAAGATGGCCGCCGCCGAGTGGCTGGACGCCTTGCAGCGCATTTTTACCGACCTGCTCCTGGCGGACCATGGCTTGCCGGTGCGGTACTTTCCGGCGCTGGCCGAAGCCACGGCCCGCGCCGCCGCCCGGGCGCAATCTGCCCGGCTGGCAGATACGGCGCATTGGCTCTGCAGCCAACGCGCGCTGGCCGGCCATACGCTCAATCCCAAGCTCTTCATCCACGCCACGCTCCAGCGCGTTGCGCTGGTCCTGGCCTGAACGTCTCCCATGTACGTCGATTCCCACTGCCACCTCAATTTCCCCGACCTGAAGGACGATCTGCCGGGCGTGCTCGAGCGCATGCGCCAGAGCCAGGTCACTCACGCCTTACTAGCCAGCGTCACCATGCCGTCCTGGCCAGGCCTGATGGAGATCGTCGATGCCACGCCCAACCTCTGGGGCTCGGTCGGCGTGCATCCTGACGAGCAGGACACACCTGATCCCGAGATAGCCGAACTGGTGAGGCTGGCTCAGCATCCCAAAGTGGTGGCCATCGGCGAAACCGGACTGGACTACTACCGCCTGAGCGAACCCCTGGATTGGCAGCGCGAGCGCTTTCGGCGCCACATCCGGGCCGCCCGCGAGGCCGGACTGCCGCTCATCATCCATACCCGCAACTCGGCCGCCGACACCGTGCGCATCCTGGCCGAAGAGGGCGCCGAGAAAATCGGCGGAGTGATGCACTGCTTTACCGAGTCCTGGGACATTGCCCAGCAGGCAATCGACCTGAATTTCCACATTTCGATGTCAGGCATCGTCACCTTCAAAAACGCCCAGGTGGTCCAGGAGGTGGCAAGCAACACGCCGCTCGAGCGCCTGCTGATCGAGACCGATTCGCCCTATCTGGCTCCTGTGCCGCACCGGGGCAAACTCAACGACCCGGCCAAGGTCGTGTACGTGGCCGAGAAAATTGCCGAGCTCAAGGGCTTGCCGCTTGCCCAGGTGGCAAAGCAGACATCTGAAAATTTCTTTAAGTTATTCAATAAGATAAAGAAATAATCTAATCTCTTTTATTTAAAGTAATTTATTAACTTCAGCCGATGATCCGCGCTTTCGTCTTTCGCCGTTGCCTGCGCGACCTGCTGGTCGTCCTGTGCATGGCCGCGCCGTTCTGGTCCGCCATGGCAGCACAGGCCCCGCATGCGCCGCCCGACTGGTGGGTCGATATCGAGAACGACCGGGTCGATGCCGTCCGCGCCGATCTCGCCCGTGGCGCCGATCCCAATCTCGTATCTCCCGCGGGACAGCCTGCGCTTCTGGATGCCGTAGCCAGCGGCTCATGGAAAACCTTCGACGCACTGCTGGCCGACCCGCGCACCAACGTCAATATCGAGAACGCGCTGGGCGAAACGCCGCTCATGTACGTCGCCATCGCCGGCGATCTCGCGCGTGCAAAGGCCCTGCTCGCGCGGGGCGCCAAGGTCAACAAGCTGGGCTGGACGCCGCTGCATTACGCGGCGTCCAAAGGACGGATCGCCATGATCAGGCTGCTCCTGGCACATGGGGCCATGCCCAACGCGCCATCGCCCGATGGTGTAACGCCGCTGATGATGGCGGCCCATGACGACAGCCGCCAGGCCGTGCAATTGCTCCTGGCCGCCGGTGCCGATCCGTTGGTGCAGGATCTCAAGCACCAGGACGCGGCTGATTGGGCGGCGCGAGGCAAGAACGAGGCGCTTGCCCAGGCATTGCGTGCGCTGGTTGCGCAGCGACTGGCGGCGCGCAGACAGACGGGCCGGAACGAAGCGCCGCAAAGCCCGCCGGAGCAAGCCTCTTTGCCATCGCCTGCGCCACAACCCCGGGAACCCATCCGCAGCAATACCGCCCAGGAAGGCGCGAGCCATCGCGTCCAGGGCACATCGAACGTGCGATTCGGCGACTGACGTGCTCCTTAGAGCCTTTGGGCCTTGGGGTATTGGCAGGCCTAGGTTTTGTGCACCAGGCGCCAGCCGCCCACTTTCAGGGTTTCCTTCCCGTCCCGGGTTTCGATGATCAGTTCGTCCAGGTCCCGGCCGTTGTTCACGGGTACGCGCACCGTCATGCCGGCGCGCGTATCCGACAGGGGCCGCAACAGCTGGCCGTCGCGCCACATCAGATAGCCGGGCAGCCCGGGCAGGGTGCTGATCACGTATTCCTGCGCCGGGTCCAGCACCCAGGCCGCCGATTCGGGCGACTCGTTGTCGAGTTTCCAATGCACTTGCAGGCGCGCCTGCCAGGCCTGGGAAAGGGGCGTTTCCAGGGGCGGCAACTGTTGTCCGACAGGCATGGACACCAAGCTGGCGCCCGAGCCCCAGGCCATGCGCTGGATCAGGTAGCGATGCCCGGGCGCCATGTCGAAACGATAGCTGCCCGCATCCGGCGCGTCGCTCCACCACCAGCCGTCGCGGCGCAGCCTCAGCCCTTGAGCCACCGCTTGCCATTTGCCCGATTGCCAGCGATGGATCGCCAGCGACAGATCAGGGCCAAAGCTCGCCTTGTAGGCGCCCGCATCGTTGCCGTAAATGCCGGCCGCGTCTCCCATCGATGCCATATCGACGGCAACTTCGGGAGGAACGCGCCTGCCTGCGGGCTTGGGCATGGCGGCAATCGCGCCCTTTGCGTGCAGGGCGCGCAACAATACGCCCTCGGCAATGGCGGCCGGCCTGTAGCCGTGGCCGCTGGCCGTGATGATGAATGCCATGCGCGCCTTGGGCACGACATAGAAATCCGTGCTGTAGAAACCCGTGCCGCCGTTCTTTTGCCAGCACTGCACGCCCACCGAGGCAAGGCCGGGCTGCGAGGTGAAATCCCAGCCCAGGCCCCAGTTCCATTCGGGACACGGATTGATCTTCAGGCCGCCGGTCTGGCTGCTGCCCATTTGCGCCACGCCCGCCTCGGATGCGATGCGTCGGCCCTCGAATACCCCGCCCTCGATGAACATGCG
>DAIDKG010000483.1 GCA_027450125.1 Bordetella sp.
CCAGCAGCAGCAGCGTCAGCACGAACAAGGGGCCAAAAGCAAGATACATCACCGTCAGGACGATCCAGGCCGAAACGGTAGCCAGCACGGCGAATATCGACCATCCAATGCTGGCAGGCGGGGCGTCAGCCTGACCGCGCACCACGGCCGTGGTGGCACAGACCAGCCAAACCAGGCTGACGACGATGACCAGGGCGCCGCTGGCCAGCAGTTCCTGCGGCAGTACGCCGCCCGCAGGGGCACTCCAGACCCAGGCAAGGGCCAGGAGAAAACAGAAGACGACGATGGCCACCAGGCGCGGCACGAACGCCGGCACGCGCGCAGGCAGCGTCAGGCGCAGCCATTCCCAGCAGGCGCAGGAAGCGGTCAACGCCAGCAGCGCCAGCATCCAGATGGGCTGTGGCGCTGCCACGGCCGCGGCCAGGACGGCGAGCAGAACGGCGGCGGTAATGATGCGCTGGCGTAACATCGCTAGGACTCTTGCAGATGGCTATGAAGGAGGATCACTGCGGGGTTCGCCGTGGCGGTCAGCGCGCGGCCAGCACTTGCGCGCTGGTCCTGCCGAAGCGGCGCTCGCGCCCGCCGTACCATGCGATCGCCTCTTCCAGGCAAGCCCGATCGAAATCGGGCCAATAGGTGTCGGTAAAGTACAGCTCGGTGTAGGCGAGCTGCCAGATCAGGAAATTGGAAACCCGCTGCTCGCCGCCTGTGCGGATGAACAGATCGGGCTCGGGCGCCCAGGGCATGGACAGATGCGCGGACAGCGCTTGCTCGTCGATGCGTTCGGGGTGCTCGGCCAGGCTGGGGTCGGCGCGCAACATGCCGCGCATGGCCTGCAGCACGTCCCAGCGGCCGCCGTAATTGGCCGCAATGGACAGATGCAGCTGATCGTTATGTTCGGTGCGCGACTCCGCCTGGCGGATCAGTTCCTGCAAGCGCGGCTCGAAAGGCGACAGGTCGCCCACTACGCGCAGGCGCACGCCCTGCTTTTCCAGCTTGACGACTTCGCGTTCGAGCGATTTGACGAACAGCCGCATCAGGAGCGATACCTCGTCGGCCGGCCGGCGCCAGTTCTCGGAGCTGAAAGCGAACAGGGTGAGGTAGCGCACGCCCAGCCGGCCGCAGGCCTCGACCGTGCGGCGCACGGCCTGCACGCCCTTGATGTGGCCGGCCGTACGCGGCAGATGCCGGCGCGTGGCCCAGCGCCCATTGCCATCCATGATGATGGCAATGTGCTGGGGTACGCCGCTGATCTGCGGTATTGCGAGAGTGGAGCTGGTGGCCATGGTGTATCAGGGCACGCCGGCGTCGCGGCAGGCGCCGCTTACACCGTCATGATTTCGGCTTCTTTCTGCGCGACCAGCTTGTCGATATCGGCCACGAAGCGGTCGGTGAGCTTTTGCACGTCGTCCTGCGCACGGCGCTCTTCGTCCTCGGAAATGGTCTTGTCCTTGACCAGCTTCTTCAGGCTGTCATTGGCCTCGCGGCGCAGATTACGTACAGCCACCTTGGCGTCCTCGCCCTCGCCTCGCGCCACCTTGGTCAGGTCGCGGCGGCGCTCTTCGGTCAGCGCGGGCATGGGTACGCGGATGGTGTCGCCCAAAGCCATGGGGTTGAGCCCCAGGTCGGATTCGCGGATGGCCTTCTCGATGGGCTGAAGCATGGTCTTTTCATACGGCTGCACGCTGATCGTGCGGGCATCGACCAGGGTCAGGTTGGCAACCTGGCCCACCGGCACCGGCGAACCGTAGTATTCCACCTGCACGTGATCCAGGATGCTGGGATGCGCACGGCCGGTGCGCAACTTGGCCAGATTGGACTTGAGGGTGTCCAGCGACTTGGTCATCCGGCTGTCGGCGGATTTGCGTATGTCTGCAACGCTCATGGGGGTTTCCTTCTTTTATACGTGTACCAGCGTGCCTTCGTCTTCACCCGCCACGACCCGGTTGAGTGCGCCCGGCTTGTTGATCGAAAACACCTTGATGGGCAGTTTCTGGTCCCGGCACAGCGCAAACGCGGTAGCGTCCATCACTTCGAGGCGGCGGACGATGGCCTCGTCGAAACTGATGCGCGCATAGCGCGTGGCGGTGGGATCCTTGTTGGGATCGGCGCTGTAGATGCCGTCGACCTTGGTGGCCTTGAGCACGATCTCCGCGCCGATTTCAGCGCCGCGCAGCGCCGCCGCAGTATCGGTGGTGAAGAACGGGTTGCCCGTGCCGGCCGCAAAGATCACGACCTTGCCTTCCTCAAGATAGCGTAGCGCCTTGGGGCGGATGTAGGGCTCGACCACTTGTTCGATGTTCAGGGCCGATTGTACCCGCGCATCCACGCCCTGGTGCTTGAGCGCATCCTGCAAGGCCAGCGAGTTCATGATGGTGGCCATCATGCCCATGTAGTCCGCAGTGGCGCGGTCCATGCCCTGCGCGCCCGGGGCCACGCCGCGGAAGATGTTGCCCCCGCCGATGACGATGGCCAGCTCGATGCCCGTGGAAGCCACCTCGGCGATTTCCTGGGTCATGCGCACGATGGTGCCGCGGTTGATGCCGAAGGCATCCTCGCCCATAAGGGCTTCGCCGGAAAGCTTGAGGAGAACCCGGTTGTACGATCTGCTGCTGGTCATAGGCATGCCCCTGGGAACGGTTCCGACGAAAGTGTAAGACAAGAAACGGGCCGGAGCGGGGTGCGGAGCCACAAGCCCCTGGCGCCCCCGCGCCGGCCCGCGGTACTGCTGTTTATCAGGCTTGGCCGGCGGCCGCCGCGGCCACTTCGGCCGCGAAATCGGTGACCTTCTTCTCGATGCCCTCGCCGACGACGAACAGCACGAACTTGCTGATCGAGGCCTTCTTTTCCTTGAGCATCTGCTCGACGGTCTGCTTGTCGTTCTTGACGAAGGGCTGCGACAGCAGCGTGACTTCCTTCAGGAACTTGGCGATCGAACCGTCGACCATCTTGGCGACGATATCGGCGGGCTTGCCCGACTCGGCGGCCTTGGCCTCGGCGACCGAACGCTCGGTGGCGATGTCGGCGGCGGGCACGCCATCGGCGTTCAGCGCCTTGGGCTTGGTGGCGGCGATGTGCATGGCCAGGTCCTTGCCCACTTCGTTGTCGCCGGCGAATTCGACCAGCACGCCGATCCGACCGCTATGCACATAGCTGGCCAGCGCGTCGGGCGTCTGGATGCGCTCGAAGCGGCGGATGCTCATGTTTTCGCCGATCTTGCCGATCAGGGCGGTGCGGGTCGATTCGACCGTGCCTTCGCCGTAGGGCAGCGCCGACAAGGCAGCCACATCGGCGGGGTTACGCTCGGCGACCAGCCTGGCCAGGCCGTTGACGAAGGCGACGAAATCGTCGTTCTTGGCGACGAAGTCGGTTTCGCAGTTGACTTCGATCACGGCGCCTTGCTTGGCGTCGGCCGAGATGTGCAGGCCGATCAGGCCTTCGGCGGTGACGCGGGTGGCGGCCTTGCTGGCCTTGTTGCCCAGCTTGACGCGCAGGATCTCTTCGGCCTTGGCCAGGTCGCCGGAGGCCTCGGTCAGCGCCTTTTTGCATTCCATCATGGGCGCGTCGGTCTTTTCGCGCAGTTCCTTGACCAGGGCAGCTGTAATTTCAGCCATGTTTGCTCCAAATTTCGTAAGACATGCCCCGGTCTGGCCGGGGCAGAAATAATGCTTCGAGAATGCCGCGCCAGTGCCCGGCCCCGGCGGCCCGCCCGTCAGGGCCGGGCGCCGGATACATACGCTCAGGCCTGGCTGTCCTGCACTTCGACGAACTCTTCCTGGCCTTCGATTTCCTCGACCAGGCCGTTCAGGTTCTGTTGACGCCCTTCGATGACCGCATCGGCGATGCCCTTGGCATACAGCGCAATGGCCTTGGCCGAGTCATCGTTGCCGGGAATGATGTAGTCCACGCCGTCGGGCGCATGGTTGGTATCGACCACGGCCACGACCGGAATGCCCAAGGTGCGCGCTTCGGCCACGGCGATCTTGTGATAGCCCACGTCGATCACGAACAGTGCATCGGGCAGCGTGGTCATGTCCTTGATGCCGCCGATGGACTTGTTCAGCTTTTCCAGTTCGCGCTGGAACAGCAGGCCTTCCTTCTTGATCATGCGTTCCGCGCCGCCTTCGGCGACGACGGCTTCCATGTCCTTCAGGCGCTTGATCGAGGCCTTGACCGTCTTGAAATTGGTCAGCATGCCGCCGAGCCAGCGGGCATCGACGTAAGGCATGCCGGCTCGGGCGGCTTCCGAGGCGACCAGCTCGCGCGCGGCGCGCTTGGTGCCCACGAAGAGGACATTGCCACCGCGGGCCGCCACCTGCTTCACGAACTTGGTGGCATCGAGGTACTTCTCAACCGTCTTTTCCAGGTTGATGATGTGAATTTTGTTGCGGCTACCGAAGATGTAGGGGGCCATCTTCGGGTTCCAGTAACGGGTCTGGTGGCCGAAGTGGACGCCGGCTTCGAGCATTTCGCGCATCAGGGACATAATGTTCTCCTAGGGTTTGGACTTGCACGCTCGCCAGCACCCACGCCGCCTGATAATGGCTTGACCATGGGCACCCTGGTTGGCAAGGTGCGGGATTTGGCGCCAGATCTTTCGGCCTCATCCAGGATATCTTTTGTCTTTATCTTGGGAGCCAGCCTTGGGTCAAACGCCGGAAAGCCTATAATTCTACTATTTTCCAGGGCAAACCCTCAAGTGGTTTGCCTGCAGGCCACGACACCCGCTCCGAAAATCGGGACAAATCGCCAAAATTTCAGCTGGACACGCCATGGCAATCGAACTCATCACCGACCCCGCCGACCTGGCCAAGATGCGCGCCGCCTGCCAGGACGCCGCGCTCATCCTGGATTACCTGACTCCCTTCGTCAAACCGGGCGTCACCACCGGCGAACTCGACCGCCTGTGCATGGAATACCTCACCGACGAGCTCAAGGTGAAATCGGCCACCGTAGGTTATGCGCCTCCTGGCTACCCCCCCTTCCCGGGCGCCATCTGCACCTCCGTCAACCATGTGATCTGCCACGGCATCCCGGGCGACAAGGTTCTCAAGAACGGCGACTCCATCAACCTGGACGTCACCATCATCAAGGACGGCTGGTTCGGCGATACCAGCCGCATGTACGCCGTGGGCGACCAGTCGATCCTGTCGCGCCGCCTGATCGACACCACTTTCGAATGCATGTGGAAAGGTATCCAGCAGGTGCGGCCCGGCGCCACGCTGGGCGACATCGGCCACGCCATCCAGAAGCACGGCGAGGCAGCCGGCTTTTCCATCGTACGCGAATACTGCGGCCATGGCGTGGGCCGGCGCTTTCACCAGGATCCGCAGATACTGCACTATGGCAAGCCCGGCGTCGGCATCAAACTGGTGCCTGGCATGATCTTCACCATCGAACCCATGGTGAATGCCGGCCGCAAGGAAATCCGCAATCTGTCCGACGGCTGGACGGTGGTCACGCGCGACCACAGCCTGTCGGCGCAGTGGGAACATTCCGTTCTGGTGACCGAGACCGGCTATGAAGTGCTGACCGTCTCGCCCGGCGTGCAACAGCCCCCTGCTTTCATCACCGAGCCCCTGGCCGTTCCCGCCCTCGCCTGATTCTGCCCCAGCCGTCCGCATGAGCTTCGCCGAGCTTGCCCAGATCAAGTCCCAGGTACAGGCGGCGCGCGCCGCCGCCATTGGCCGATTCCACAACCACGGCCGAGCCGACACGCTGCTGACCGATCTGCGCCGCGCCGTCGACCAGGCCTTGCGCGATCTGCTGGCGCTGCGCCCCTTGCCCGCGG
>DAIDKG010000484.1 GCA_027450125.1 Bordetella sp.
TGAGAAAACTCTCGCGCGTGAGGATCTGCGACGGGCGCAAGTCTTCGTAGGCCATCTCGACGATGCGCCGGCCCGTTTCATAGGCCATCTGCCCGCGCTCGCGGTACGGGGCGGGAATGGCGGCGCAGCCGGTCAGCGACAGGCCCAGCGCCTCGGCCACGGCGTTCATGGTCGAGGCCGTGCCCATGGTGTTGCAGTGGCCCGCGGACGGCGCGCTGTCGCAGGCGCGCCGCAGGAACTCGTCCTCGTCGATTTCCCCGGCGGCCAGCTTGCGCCGGCTTTTCCAGATCACCGTGCCAGAACCGGCCAGCTCGCCTTCATGCCAGCCGTCGAGCATGGGGCCGCCCGACAGCACGATGGCAGGTATGTCCACGGCGCTGGCCGCCATGACGCAGGCAGGCGTGGTCTTGTCGCAGCCGGTGGTGAGCACCACCGCGTCGATGGGGTAGCCGTAAAGCACTTCCACCAGGCCCAGGTAGGCCAGGTTGCGGTCCAGCGCGGCCGTGGGGCGGCGGCAGTTCTCGAAGATGGGATGAACCGGAAACTCGATGGGGATGCCGCCTGCATCGCGTATGCCGTCGCGCGTGCGCTGGGCCAGTTCCAGGTGGATGCGGTTGCAGGGAGACAGGTCGCTGCCGGTCTGCGCGATGCCGACGATGGGGCGGCCCGAGCGCAGTTCGTCGGGTGTCAGCCCGTAGTTCATGAAGCGCTCGAGATACAGCGCGGCCATGTCGGACCGGTGCGGCGCGGCAAACCACTCGCGCGAGCGGAAGGGTTTCTTGGGTTGTCTGGACATGGTGTCGCCCTCGGAATCGGATGCGCCGGGTCAGGCCTGGCCCGTGGTTTTTTTCGGCAGGCTCAAGGTCAGCAGGAAGCCGATCAGCAGCATGGCCACCAGGAAGTAGATGCCTGCCGCGTAGCTGTTGAAGGCCGAGTGCAGCCAGCCCACCGCGAAGGGGCCGAGGAATCCGCCCAGGTTGCCCAGGGCGTTGATCAGGCCGCGCGCGCCGCCGGCCACCTCCGCGGGAAAAAGGATGGGTGGAATGGTCCAGAAGATGGGCGAGGCCGACTGCATGAAGATGCCGCAGGCCACCAGCAGCGCGAACGAGACCCAGACGTTTTCCTTGAGCAGCGTGGAGAGCAGGAAGCAGGCCGCGAACCAGATGATGGGCTGGGCCACGTAGCGGCGCCGGTTGCCGCTGGTGTCCGAGCGCCGGCCGAAGTAGTACAGGCCGGCGAGCATGGCGATGTAGGGAAACATCGACAGCAGGCCGACTTCGGTCATGCCGGACTTGGTCAGGTTCTGCAGCAGCGTGGGCAGCCACAGGGAAAAGCCGTAGATGCCGGTCTGGTAGCAGAAGTACACCAGCACCAGCTTCCAGAGGTTGCCGTCGCGCAGCATGACGCCGTACGAGGGCTTTGCCTCCCGGGTCTGCAATTGGCGCTGTTCGTCGGCGAGCTTGGCATTGAGGTAGTCGCGCTCCTCGCGCGAGATCCACTTGGCCTGGTCGGGCGTATCGCTGATCAGGGGATACCAGACCAGGATAAGCAGCAGCGACAAAATGCCTTCGGCGATGAACACGGAGCGCCAGCCCCACTGGCTGATGATCCAGCCCGACAACGGTCCGGTGATGATGGACGCGATGGCGATGTTCATGATGAAGTACGAGTTGGCGCGCCCGCGCTCTTCGTTCGGGAACCAGTGGGTCAGGATGACGAAGATGGCCGGCCAGACGCCGCCTTCGGCCACGCCGATCAGAAAGCGCACCACGATCAGTTGGGTGGAGTCCTGCACGAATCCGCACAGGATGGACAGCCCGCCCCAGGCCAGGATCGACAGGCCGATGAAGTTCTTGGCGCTGCGGTGCTCGGCCAGATGGCCGCCCGGCACTTGCAGCAGCACATAGCCGATGAAAAAGATGCCTGCTGCCAGCCCGGAAAGCCAGGGCGTGATGTGCAGCGCTTCGTTCATGCCGCCGGCCATGGCAAAGCCGATGTTGGTGCGGTCCATGAAGGAAAAGATGTAGACCAGGATGGCGGGCGGGATGATGCGCCACCAGCGCCCGGCGGGAACGGTGCCGGCTATTGTGTTCGTCATGCTTTGTCTCCTTGGTTTTATGCGGGTGAAAACAACAGTCCGCGCTCGGCCAGGTTGGCCATGAGGGCGCTCAGGCCGAACGACCAGGGCGGGATCCGGTCGCTGCGGCTGACGCGATTGCTGAGCGTGCCCAGCCTGAGGCTGGATATGCGCACCAGATCCCCTTGCTTGTGGGTGAAGCCGGCACCGGGCGCGCCGCGATCCTGGATCGGCGCGAACAGGGTGCCCAGAAAAAGCACGAAGCCATCGGGGTATTGATGGTTCGCGTTCAGCGTCTGCCCGACCAGGTCCAGGGGATCGCGCGTGATCTGGTCCATCGAGCTGGTACCTTCGAGCACGAACCCGTCCTCGCCCTGGACGCGCAGATGCACGACTTCCTTGCGCACGTCGTCCAGGCTGAAGGTCTGGTCGAACAGGCGCAGGAAGGGGCCGAGCGCGCACGAACCGTTGTTGTCCTTGGCTTTGCTCAGCAGCAGGGCGCTGCGGCCCTCGAAATCGCGCAGATTGACGTCGTTGCCCAGCATCGCGCCCCTTATCTCGCCGCGGCTGTTGACCGACAGCACGATCTCGGGCTCGGGGTTGTTCCAGTCGGAGCCGGGATGCAGGCCGATGTCGGCGCCGGTGCCCAGTGCCGACAGCACCGGGGCCTTGGTGAAGATCTCGGCGTCGGGGCCGATGCCCACCTCCAGGTATTGCGACCAGAGGTCCTGGCGGATCAGCAGGTTCTTCAGTTCGGCGGCCTGCCCGGTGCCGGGCTTGATGTCGGCCAGGTCGCCGATATTGCCCAGGATGTGTTCGCGGATCCGGGCCGCGCCCGCGGGATCGCCCTTGGCGCGCTCTTCGATGACGCGCTCGATCATGCTGGTGGCGAAGGTCACCCCGGCCGCCTTGACGACCTGCAGATCGCAGGGTGCGAGCAGCCACGGGCGGTTGCGGTCGAGCGGGCCGGCCGCGCTGTTGGCCAGCAGTTCGTCCAGGGCGCCGATGCGCCGGCCCGGCGTCTGCCGCGCGCGCGCAGTGGGATCGGGGGACTCCAGCAGTGCGGTCATGGTGGGGGCGGCGGCGCTGATGTCGTAGACGCCATCGTCGCGCAGGGTAACCACGGCCGGGCCTGCCGGCATGCCGGACTGCCCCGGTACCCAGGCGCGACCCACTAGCGTTCCCGCGTAAAGATCGGCGGGCAGCGTCTGCGTGGCGTCCAGGGGCAAAGAAACTGCCATTTTTTGTCTCCTGCTTGTTGTGCTTGATATTTGCCGCACTGTAGGAGTGCTACCCATCAAAATCCAATCAAATATTTGCTAAATTCCATTCCAAATTGTTATGAGTGGGCAGCCATGACGGAAAAAAACACGGCGTTGTCCTGGGCCCAGGTGTGCGCGTCCCTGCGTTTTCGGCACCTGCAGTTCCTGGACATCCTGGGCCGCGTGCGCAATCTGCGCCTCACCGCCGAGCAGATGCACGTTACCCAGCCGGCGGCCACCAAGATCCTGGCCGACATCGAGGCGATCTTCGGCGCGCGCCTGTTCGAGCGCCTGCCGCGCGACATGCGGCCCTCCGACCTGGGCCTGTTCGTGCTGCGCTATGCCCGCGCCACCATGGCCGAAGGCAGCCGCTTCGTGAGCGAGTTCGAGACGCTCAAGCACGGCGGCCACGGGCACGTGACGGTCGGGGCGATCTCCGGCTCGGCAGCGCGGCTGATGACGGCGGCAATCCAGGAAATCCATCGCCTGCGGCCCTTGCTGGTGGTGAAAGTGCTCGAGCAGAGCAGCGACCAGCTCATCGTCTGGCTCGAAGAGAAAAAACTCGACATCATGCTGGGACGCTTCACCCAGACGCGGCATCAGTCGCTCTACGACTACGAAGCGCTCGCCGGCGAAACGGTCTGGATCGTCGCCGGCGCGCATCACCCGCTTCTGTCCGGCGGTGCGGGTCGCGGGCTGGACGCGCTGGTGCAGTGGCCGTGGATCCTGTACCCCCCCGCCACGGCGCTGCGCCAGCTGTTCGAGGAAACCTTCGCCTCT
>DAIDKG010000485.1 GCA_027450125.1 Bordetella sp.
GAGGAAAACCTGCCGGCCGAGGCCGTGCTCTGGGGCATCCTCGGCATCGGGCCGGGACGCAAGCCAGCCTGCAGCGCCGACGAAACGCGCACCCGCTTCCGCGCCGGCCTTGGTGCCGAAAAGCTGGTGCAGATCGGTGGCAAGGCCACCACCGGCCGTGGCCTGGTGCGCTTCCTGGCGCAAGGCGGTGCGGTATGAGCGAGCCCATCCGCCGGACCCGCGACCAGCGCATGGCCGGCAACGCGCTGACGCGCGTGCAGGAGGCGGCGACCGATCCTGCTTTCAGGAAGAAATACCGCTCGCGCGCGATGAGCTTTCCCGCCATGGTGTTGCAGGCGGGCTTGGCCCAGTCCACCGGCTTCCTGCTCGCCAAATCAGGCGGAAGGGTGCGCGGAGACGAATACGGCCAATACCTCGACGACCTGGCGCAGGTGACAGGCCATCCAGATGGTAAAGCGCTGGCCAAGCGCGCCATCGACGAGGACGTTGCCGGCTACCGTCTGCTGACCCGCGATGTGCTCGATGCCGCCGTCTGGATCAAACGCATGAGCCAGGCGCTGATCTTTGACGAAAAGGGCGGCAACGATGGCCACTGAACTGTGCCGCGATGCGGTGAAAGAGCACCTGGACGACGCCGTGAACGCCAATGCCGGCCTGCTGCTACGCCGTGGCATGACCTGCTACGACGACGGCAAGGTGGATGGCGACAAGAACAAGGGCGGAACGGCCAAGCAGCGGTTGATCGGGCGCATCGCCGGCATCGGCCCCTCGAAGGGCTACCGGCTGGCCTTCGCACGCTGGCAGCGCGCCACAGCCGATGCCACGCGCTTTTCCAGTTTCAGCGTGCCGCTGGTCGGCCGCCTTTATATCGGTGTGGATCGTGACAACGCGCTGGAGACCGGCATCACCGTACAGCATGTCTGGGGCATGCCGATGATTCCCGGCTCTGCGCTCAAGGGTCTCGCCCGCGCCGCTGCCCGCGAGCGGTTGGCCGGCAAACCCGACTTGGTGGACTGGCTGTTCGGCGACGACACCCGTGATGAGTCCGCGCTCGAGGCCGGCGCGGTGATCTTCCACGACGCCTGGTGGGTGCCCGCCGGAAACGCCAAGCCCTTTGTCGCCGAAGTCGTCACCCCGCATCACGGCGAGTACTACAAGGGCACCGGGGCGCCGGCCACTGACTTCGACAGCCCGATACCGGCCGCCCAGATCGCTGCGCAGGGTGAGTTCCACTTCACGCTGGAAGGCGAGCAGACCTGGCGCGGCGTGGCCGAGGCCCTGCTTCGCTTTGGCCTGGCCGAGCTCGGCATCGGCGGCAAGCGCAGTTCAGGTTACGGCTATTTCGAATGCCCGTAGAGCACGCAGGGGACAAGAAGTCGACGACCTCGCCGAGCAGACTCGTCGAACCATAGCGTGCCGCACGCGGCTGGCGCGCAGCCATCCCGGCGATCGCGCCTGGCAGGCCAAGACCCTGGCCGCCGAGTGGGTCGCTTCCACCAATGTCGTGCGCGGACGGACAAGCCGCCTCACTTCAAACCCGGCGGTCATGCGAAGCGTCACATGATCGCGGGCGCATCGAAGCACAGCACGCCCTCGGGCAGGCTTGCGGCACCGTACTGCCACAAGCGCGGCTGGCGCGGCAACGGATAGAGGCGGAAGTCGTCGTGGCACGGATCGAGGATGACCAGTAGCCGCGCCAGCCACGCACGCATGGCCGGCTCACTGCCCGTGTAAAGATAGACCGAATATTGCAGCCTGCGCGCCCCGCGGGCGGCGAGGCGATACAGGCGCGCGAGGCGACGCGGGTCGGCAATGTCGTAGGCAAGGATCCAGCAGCGCGCCTCGCCGGGCTGCCATACGGGCGTGTTCACCGCGTTTGCTCCAGCAGGTGCCGGCGCAGGCGACGAGCCAGGCGCAGCAGCTTGCGCTGCCAGCGCGGCGCCTCGCGCTCGAAAGCGGCGTAGAACAGGCCGCGGCCGGTCTTGTCCAGCAGGCAGGCCGCGCCTTGGCGCGCAAAGTGCTCGGCGCGCAACTGCTTGTCCGCGAACAGTCGCCATACCATCGCATCCAGCGCACGACGCAGCGGCTCGGCAAGATCGCAGGCCAGCGAGTCGCGCCCACGCTGCGGCGCATGCAGGAAGCCCAGCATGGGATCGAGCCCAGCAACCCAGGCAGCGCGTAGCGCGCGGCCATGCAGCAGGGTATAGCCCAGCGAGAGCGCCGCGTTCACCGGGTCGGGTGGCGGTCGCCGCTGCCGGCTGGCAAAACCGAGACTGCCCGGCAGCACGGCGCGCAAGCCGGCGTAGTAGGCACGCGCCATCGCACCCTCGATGCCACGCAGCATGTCGGCATCCGTGGCAGCGCCCACGGACATCGCCAGCAACGCCGCTTCGGCGCGATGCAGTTCCACGCGCGCATCCGGCCGCTGGCGCGCAAAGCGGCGCAGAGCGTGCCGCTGCGCGCAGCGCTTCAGGTTCACCGCTGCACTGGCGATGGGCAGGACAAGCGACGCATTCGCCACGTGGCGGTATTGCGCAAGGCGCAGGTCGACATCGGCATGCGGGTTGCCGATCAGGGCGACGGCACGGGCGTCGTGGCGCGGACGCAGCACGGTGACGGTGGCGCCTGCCTCGCCCAGTTGCGCGAGCGCATTGGCCGGCAGTGCCACGTCGGCGGCCACCACCATTTGCTCGATGCCGGCGATGGGCACGAAGCTCGGCGCTCCCTCGCCGCAGGCGATGCGAAGGCGGCCGTCGCGGCTGCTCACGTCCAAGCCATCGCGGTCCAAATACACCACGCTCATGCGATCACCAGCACATCGTCGGGTTGGGCGTGCATCGCCCGGCCATGGTTTTCGGCGGGACAACGCGCATCCAGCGCAACCACCAGCAGGCGGTCGGTCTCGGCCATTTCCTTGCGCAGGGCTTCCACAAGCGCCACGCGAGCGGCAGGCTTCAGCCAGCATTCGTAAGCGCTGCGCTGGCCCGCCGCGGTGGCCTGCGCCACGAGTTGATGCAGGCGGCGGCGACGGCGTTCGCTGTCACTGTCGTAGCAGACGAGGAACGGGCGGCGGGTATCGACGAAGGGTGTGGTCATGCCCGCAGGCTCGCATGCGCGTGCAGCTTCATCTTGCCCCGCAAGCTTGCCGTCGACTGAAGCGCAAGCTTGCCAACTCAGCCGGTTGCCCTGAATCCCGGCAGCCTGTTGGCCATTCACTACGAGGTCATCCCGTGCGCTACCTGCTCAACGCCCCCGTGCTTGGCTGCTACGGAAGCTATCGCTTCTTGCCGTCCACTGCGGCGCATCTGGCGCGGTGGTCGAGGGAAGGTTTCGTGTCGGCTATTGGCCACCCAGCCTCGGCACTGCTGCTCTCGGAACGGCTCGGTGTCCCGGTGCCGATCATCCGGCAGTCGGTGAGCCTGCAGGTGGGCGACGAGGCACTGGTGCTGCGCCTCACTCGGCGACTACCGGAGGGCTGCGTGCTGGAAGCGGATGACCTGCGACGCTGGCCGTATGAGTTGGCGTGGCTGCAGCGCATGGCCTAGCCGGCAAGCTTGCCAACCCTGCTTTTCGTTGCGCGCCGCGCGATGCTCATTTCAACCTTTCTCA
>DAIDKG010000486.1 GCA_027450125.1 Bordetella sp.
CGTGCTGGGCCAGGGGCGCATGCTGCCCGAGTTCGAGGCCGCCGCGCAAGGGCTGAAGGCGGGCGAGACCAAGGTCTTCCCGCTCAAGTTCCCCGACGATTACCAGGGTAAGGAAGTCGCCGGCAAAACCGCCGAGTTCACCATCACCGTGCGTGAAGTCGCCGAAGGCGTGCTGCCCGCCGTCGATGCCGAGTTCGCCAAGCAATTGGGCGAGGCTGACGGCAACGTCGACAAGCTGCGGGCCGACATCCGCGCCAATATCGAACGCGAGGCCAAAAGCCGCGCCGACGCCCGTACCAAGAACAGCGTGATGGATGCGCTGGTCGAGGCCGCCAAGTTCGAGGTGCCTCGCGCCCTGGTCGATTCCGACGTCGAAAGCCGTATCGCCGCGGCCCGCGAAGACCTCAAGCAGCGCGGCGTGCCCAATGCCGACACCATGCCCATCCCGCCCGAAGTCTTCGCCGAGGAGTCCGCGCGGCGTGTGCGCCTGGGCCTGCTGGTTTCGGAACTGGTCAAGCAGGCGCAGCTGCAGTCCAAGCCCGAGCAGGTCCGCGCCAAGATCGAAGCCTTCGCGCAGAACTACGAACAACCCGCCCAGGTTGTCAGCTATTACCTGAGTGATCGCCAGCGCCGTGCTGAAATCGAGGCCATCGTGCTGGAGGACAATGTCGTCGAGCATGTTCTGAGCAAGGCCAAGGTTACCGACGAAGCGGTGCCTTTCGATCAACTGATGGGAATGGCTTAACACTATGCAGCGTTTCACCGATTTCTATGCCAGCATGTATGGCGGGGCTACGCTCTCCAAGACCGAGACGCCGACCGGCCTGGGTTACATACCCATGGTCATCGAGCAGTCCGGACGCGGCGAGCGCGCCTACGACATTTATTCACGCCTCCTGCGTGAACGTGTGATCTTCCTGGTCGGCCCGGTCAACGATGCCAGCGCCAATCTGGTTGTCGCGCAACTGCTGTTCCTGGAATCGGAAAACCCCGACAAGGAAATCTCCTTTTACATCAACTCGCCCGGCGGATCGGTGTATGCGGGCATGGCCATCTACGACACCATGCAGTTCGTCAGGCCGGATGTGTCCACGCTGTGCACCGGACTGGCGGCCAGCATGGGCGCGTTCCTGCTGGCGGCGGGCAAGAAGGGCAAGCGCTACACCCTGCCCAATTCCCGCATCATGATCCACCAGCCTTCGGGCGGCGCGCAGGGCCAGGCCACCGACATCCAGATCCAGGCTCGCGAGATCCTGGATCTGCGCGAGCGGCTCAACATCATCCTGGCCGACAACACCGGTCAGCCTGTAGAGCGCATCGCCGTGGACACCGAGCGCGACAACTTCATGTCGGCCGAAGATGCGGTATCTTACGGACTCGTCGACAAGATGCTGAAGTCCCGCGCGGACACATCCGACGCGTAATCGAGGTACGACTATTTATGCCTGACAAAAAGGGTTCGGCAGACACGAAAGTGCTGCACTGTTCGTTCTGCAACAAGACTCAGCACGAAGTACGCAAGCTGATTGCGGGGCCTTCGGTGTTCATCTGCGATGAATGCATAGACCTGTGCAACGACATCATCCGCGAGGAAGCCCAGGCTTCCGCGCGTGCGGCCATTCGTTCCGAACTGCCCACCCCGGTCGAGATCAAGACCTTCCTCGACCAGTATGTCATCGGCCAGACGGCGCCCAAGCGCATGCTGGCGGTGGCCGTGTACAACCACTACAAGCGGATCCGCCACGGCGACATCAAGGGCGACGAGGTCGAGCTCTCCAAGAGCAACATCATGCTCATCGGCCCGACGGGCTCGGGCAAGACGCTTCTCGCCCAGACACTGGCCCGCATGCTCAATGTGCCTTTCGTCATGGCCGACGCCACCACGCTCACGGAAGCGGGTTATGTCGGCGAGGACGTCGAGAACATCATCCAGAAGTTGTTGCAAAGCTGCAACTACGATGTCGAGAAGGCGCAGCGCGCCATTGTCTACATCGACGAGATCGACAAGATTTCGCGCAAATCGGACAATCCGTCCATCACCCGCGATGTGTCGGGTGAGGGCGTGCAACAGGCCCTGCTCAAGCTGATCGAAGGCACGGTGGCCTCTGTGCCGCCGCAGGGGGGACGCAAGCACCCCAACCAAGACTTCGTCCAGGTCGACACCACCAACATCCTGTTCATCGTGGGTGGCGCCTTCGATGGGCTGGAAAAGGTCATCCGCGATCGCACGGAAAAATCCGGTATCGACTTTTCGGCGTCGGTTCGCGCCAAATCCGAGCGGGGCGTGGGCGAGCTCTTCAGCGAAGTCGAGCCCGAGGATCTCATCAAGTTCGGCCTCATTCCCGAACTGGTCGGGCGGCTGCCTGTGGTGGCCACGCTGGACGAGCTGGATGAGGAAGCCCTGGTTCGCATTCTCACCGAGCCCAAGAACTCGCTGCTCAAGCAGTTCCAGAAGCTGTTCGCCATGGAAGGCGCCGAGCTCGACGTGCGGCCGGGCGCACTCAAGGCGATCGCCGAGAAGGCGCTCAAGCGCAAGACCGGCGCACGGGGCCTGCGCTCCATTCTTGAAGCGGCGCTGCTGGACACCATGTACGAACTGCCTTCGCAGAACAAGGTCTCGCGCGTGGTGCTTGACGAAAGCGCGGTCGAGGGACAGGGTCAACCGCTGCTCATTTATGCCGAGGACGACACCGAGAGCGCTGCCAAGCCCGAACGCGGCGAAGCCGCGGCCTGAGCGTCCCGGCGCAGCCGACGGATTGCCCCTGCGCGCGGCAGGGTCGGCGATCCAGGGCGTAAAGCGAGTTCTACGCCGATTCTGGTTTTTTCAATGAAGATCCCGTAGAAATTACGGGTTTTTTCATTTTTATGACCCTACGCGCCGGCGCTTGAATTTTCGGCTATTGTTCCCATATCAGACATAACCATCGGCCCACCCGGAATCCGCGTCATCCGGGGGTCGCCGCCCTTATACGCAGTCTATCGAGGAATCTCTATGTCTGCCCATCAGACCCTGCCAGCCGAACCCGTCGACCTGCCGCTTCTGCCTCTGCGCGACGTCGTGGTGTTTCCGCATATGGTCATTCCGCTGTTCGTCGGCCGGCCGCGCTCCATTCGCGCGCTCGAAGTCGCCATGGAAGCCGGCAAGAGCATCATGCTGGTCGCCCAGAAATCCGCAGGCAAGGACGATCCTACGCCTGAGGATGTGTATGAAATCGGTTGCGTGGCCAGCATCCTGCAAATGCTCAAGCTGCCTGACGGCACCGTCAAGGTGCTGGTCGAGGGTACGCAACGCGCCCGCATCGACAGCATCGAAGACGCCGAATCGCATTTCACCAGCGTGGTCACGCCCATCGAGCCCGACCTGAGCCAGAGTTCGGAAAGCGAAGCCCTTCGCCGCGCCATCGTGGCCCAGTTCGAGCAGTACGTGAAGCTCAACAAGAAGATCCCGCCCGAGATCCTCACCTCGCTCGCCGGCATCGATGATCCGGGCCGCCTGGCCGATACCATTGCCGCGCACCTGCCGCTCAAGCTCGAGCAGAAGCAGGCCATGCTCGAAATCACCGGCACGT
>DAIDKG010000487.1 GCA_027450125.1 Bordetella sp.
AGGAATCGGCAGGCCGGCCTGCTCGATCAGCACATTGAAGAAAACCAGCCAACCGCCATAGTCGTGCAGCAGAGTCTGCAGGTTTTGCATGGCCGCTCCGAATAGCCGCGCCAGGCTACTCGGGATACGTGCCCGGCACCAGGATGCTCCGGTCCACGTCCGCGATATTCTTGCGGCCGCACAGCGCCATGGTCACGTCCATTTCCTTGTAGAGGATCTCCAGCGCGCGGGTCACGCCGGCCCGGCCGTACGCGCCCAGGCCGTAAAGGAAGGCACGGCCGATCATGGTGCCGCGTGCGCCCAGGGCCACGGCCTTGAGCACGTCCTGGCCCGAACGCACGCCGCTGTCCAGCCACACCTCGATCTTCGAGCCGGCCGCATCCACGATCGAAGGCAGCACCTCGATGGTCGAGCGGGCGCCGTCGAGCTGGCGTCCGCCGTGATTGCTGACGATGAGCGCGTCGGCTCCGCTGTTCGCGGCCAGGCGCGCATCTTCCTCGTCCAGGATGCCCTTGATGATCAGCTTGCCGCCCCAGCGTTCCTTGATCCAGGCCACGTCGTCCCAGGACAGACAGGGATCGAACTGCTCCGCGGTCCAGGACGACAGCGAGGACAGGTCGCTCACGCCCTTGGCGTGGCCCACGATATTGCCGAAAGAGCGCCGTCGGGTCCCCAGCATGCCCAGGCACCAGCGCGGCTTGGTGGCCAGGTTGAGAAGATTGCGCAGCGTGGGCTTGGGCGGCGCCGACAGGCCGTTCTTGATGTCCTTGTGGCGCTGGCCCAGTATCTGCAGATCCAGCGTGAGCACCAGCGCCGAGCAGTTGGCCGCCTTGGCGCGGTCGATCAGGTTCATGACGAAATCGCGGTCGCGCATCACGTAGAGCTGGAACCAGAAGGGCTTGCCGGTGGCGGCGGCCACATCCTCGATCGAGCAGATGCTCATGGTCGAGAGCGTGAAGGGCACGCCGAAGCGGTTGGCGGCCTGTGCGGCCAGCATCTCGCCGTCGGCATGCTGCATGCCGGTCAGGCCCGTAGGAGCCAGCGCCACGGGCATCGCGACGTCCTGGCCTATCATCGTGGTCCGCAGCGAACGGCCGTCCATGTCGACCGCCACGCGCTGGCGGAACTTGATCTTCTGGAAATCGCTCTCGTTGGCGCGATAGGTGCTTTCCGTCCATGCGCCGGAATCGGCGTAGTCGTAGAACATGCGCGGCACTCGCCGCTGCGCAATGATGCGCAGGTCTTCGATGGTGGTGACGGTGGAAAGGTTCTGGCTCATCGTTGTTCTCGCCATGGTTCTTCGTTCAGAGGCCGCCGAGAAGGCAAAATATCGGTTCGAAGTATAGAAGAGAACCCCGATTTCCCGGCCTCCCGCGCGTAGGCCGTGCAAGGAACCCTCATGCCAGACCCGCACATCGAATCCCTGCTCGTCACCATCCATGGCAAGGTACAGGGCGTGGGCTATCGCCACGCCACCGTACGCCGCGCCCACATGCTGGGCGTCACCGGCTGGGTGCAGAATCTGCCCGACGGCACCGTGGAGGCCCTGGTGCAGGGAACCCCCGACCAGGTCGACCAGATGCTGGAATGGATGCGCCGCGGCCCGCCGGCCGCGGTGGTGAACGAACTCGATACCGAGCGCCGGTATCTGGACAAGCGCTACGGCCGCTTCGAGCAGGTATAGCGCGCACTGCCGCGCGGTGCGCGTGGCTTACAGCGCGGGCGCCCGCCGCCAGAACTGCGTGGCCTGCTCGAAGGCGTGCGCCAGCTGCAGCACGCCCCATTCGTCGCGATAGCGGCCCACGATCTGCAGGCCCACCGGCAGGCCCTGCTCGGTAAAGCCGCAAGGCACGGAAATCGCCGGATGGCCGGTCATGGTGATGTAGTAGCTCGAACGCATCCAGTCTATGTAATTGCGCATCGGCGTGCCGTCGATCTCGGTGGGGTATTCGGTCTGCACCGCGAACGGCGCCACCTGGCTCACCACGCCGATCATGAATTCGTGCTTCTCCATGAACACGTGCGTGCGTTCGAACAGCGCGGCCCTTTCGCGCTCGGCGTGGATCAGCGCCGAGGCCGGCTGGCTCATGCCCAGCTCGGTGTTCCAGATCACTGTCTGCTTGATTTTGTCGCGATGATCGCGCACGGCATCGCCTTGTGAGAGCGCGAAGATCTGCGCGCGCAGCGCTTGGAACGCCGCGTCGGCGTCGCCGAAGTCCGGGCAGGCTTCTTCCACTTTGCAGCCCAGCTGCTCGAATACCGGCAGCTGCGCCTGGATGGTGCGCAGCACCTGCGGCTCCACCGGCAAGCCGCCCCATGACAGGGCGCAGGCGATGCGCGTGCCGGCGAAGTCGCGT
Source organism: Bordetella sp. (assembly GCA_027450125.1). GTDB lineage: Bacteria > Pseudomonadota > Gammaproteobacteria > Burkholderiales > Burkholderiaceae_B > Bordetella. The sequence continues at coordinate 2,358 of DAIDKG010000487.1, forward strand.
TCCAGCGCGCTGGCAAAGCGGAACGGATCCTGCTCGATGCTGAGCGGATCGCGCGCGTCGGGCCCGGCCAGCGCGGCCAGCATCAGCGCGGCGTCGGCCACCGTGCGCGCCATGGGACCGGCCACTGTCAGCGTGCTGTAGGGCGTGGCCGAGGGCCACTGCGGCACGCGTCCCGGCGAAGGGCGCAGGCCCACCACATTGCAGAAACCCGCCGGATTGCGCAGCGATCCGCCCATGTCGGTACCGTCGGCCAGGGGCAGCATGCGCGCGGCCAGGGCCGCCGCCGCCCCGCCGCTGCTGCCGCCGGGCGTGCGGCTCAGATCATAGGGGTTGCGCGTGGCGCCGAAGACCGGATTGAAGGTGTGAGACCCCGCGCCGAACTCCGGCAGGTTGGTCTTGCCCAATGTGATCGCTCCGGCGGCCTGCTCGCGCGTCACCGCTAGGCTGCTGCGTTCAGGCACGAAGTCGCGATGCACCGGCGAGCCGAATGTGGTGCGCATCCCGGCCGTGAGAAAGCTGTCCTTGTGCGCTACCGGCAGACCGTGCAAGAGGCCCAGCGGCTTGCCGGCGGCCTGCGCCGCATCGGCGGCATCGGCCTGGCGCAGCGCCCCTTCGGCATCCAGCGTGACGATGGCGTTGACCGCCGGATTGCATGCCTGGATGCGGTCCAGGTGCGCCTGCACCACCTGCCGCGCGCTCAGGTTTCCGGTCTCGATCTCGGCGCGCATCTGCAGCGCCGTCATGTCGCATATCGACTTACTATCCATGCTGCCTCCTTGTCGCCGATCCACTATACGCCCATGCGCCTGCAAATCCTGTCCGACCTGCATCTCGAAACCAACCCCGATTTCGCTTTCGCGCCTGCGCCGGACGTGGACGTGCTGGTCCTGGCGGGCGATATCGGCTCCTACCAGTCGGGCTCGGCGCTCGACGGCGAGGATTTCGGCCTGGAGCGCTATGCGCCGGCAGGGCGCGGGCTGCGCTGGCCCACGGTGCTGTACGTACCCGGCAATCATGAATTCGACGGCCTGGATTTCGATGAAACCACGGTGCGCCTGCGCCAGACCTGCGAACGCCTGGGCATCGTCTGGCTGGAGAAAGAAGCCGTCGTCCTGGACGGCATCCGCTTCATCGGCACCACGCTCTGGTCGGACTTCGAGGCCTTGGCGGCGCGGCAAAAGACCGAAACGCAGCGGTTGCAGCAGCTCGAAAAAGCCTATCGCGCCGCCAACTTCTACCTCAGCAAGAACACCACCTTGCGCAACGGCCAACCCGTGCTGGCCGAAGACATGCGCCAGTTCGGCCTGGACTGCCACGCCTGGCTGCGCCAGGCCTTGTACCAGCCCTACGACGGCACGACGGTGGTGGTGACGCACTTTGCGCCCACCCTGCGCAGCGCCGATCCGCGCTACGGCCTGACGCCGGGCACGGCCGGGTTCTGCAACGCGCTGGACGATCTGCTGCCGCAGGCCGATCTGTGGATACACGGCCATCTACACTGCCCGCACGACTACCGCGTGCCGGGACGGCGCGACGGGCGCGAGGTGTCGTGCCGCGTGGTGGCCAATCCGCTGGGCTATGCAGGCAAAGGCGAACAGGAAGGCTTTCGGCCGGACTGGGTGATCGAGCTGGCCTAGCGTCCCGTTGCGCCGAGGCGCCAGCGATATCGGCGCTTTCGCGCTAGAGGCCCAGGTCGGACAAGCCCGGATGCGCATCCGGGCGTCGGCCCAGAGGCCAGAAGTACTTTCGATCCGCCTCCTTGATGGGCAGGTCGTTGATGCTGGCATGGCGATGCGTCATCAGACCCTGTTCGTTGAACGCCCAATTTTCGTTGCCGTAGCTGCGATACCACTGGCCGGCGTCGTCATGCCATTCGTAGGCGAAGCGCACGGCGATGCGATGGCCGTCGAACGCCCACAGTTCCTTGATCAGGCGGTAATCCAGTTCGCGTGCGCACTTGCGCTCGAGAAAGGCCTGTGCCTGTTCGCGCCCGGCAATGAACTCGGCGCGGTTGCGCCAATGCGTATCGGGGCTGTAGGCCAGAACCACGCGGGCCGGGTCGCGGCTGTTCCATGCGTCCTCGGCCAGGCGGATTTTCTGGATGGCGCTTTCGCGGGTGAAGGGGGGAAGAGGAGGGCGGGGTTCCATGATGGTTCCTGTCAGAGGCGGATATCGTCCGACAGTTTCTCTCTTGCATCATGGAATGACAACGCCATGCCCAGGCGTTGTCCGCGCCGCACGAGGCTGATGCCGTGACGGGTGCTGACCCGATAGGGGCCATTGGTGCCCTTGAACGGACGCGCGGCAGTGGCAATGACGGCGGCATCGCCAAAACCGAGCGGCACCACAATGGCACGCGACTGCATGCGCGGACGCTGCTCGGTCATCACGCACTCTCCCCCCGTGAAATCCGTACCCGGCTCGGACAGCAGCGCGATGACCTGCATGGGAAATGTCCACTGGTCCTCGCCGTGCCGCTGCAAGGGCATGGCGTCCCCGGCGCCAAGGTGATTCATGCAGGACCGCGCGTGAGCCGGGCCCGCATCGCAAGTAAGCCGGACAAAGTCATCCGGCCTGGCCGGATAGCGGCCGTCCAGACCCAGGGTTTCGCGCCATCGATTCGCGACTCCGGCCAGACGGCGGTATAGGGCGGCGAGCAGAATCTGCAGCACGTCCGGCAAGCCGGCATCGAAATACAGGCACTCGCCTCGACCCTTGGCGCTGGTGGGGAATGCTACGCGATTGCCGGCATGCATCTGCCGGGCGCAATGCACCAGGCCACGCACCAGATCAGCCTCCAGCAGGCCGGGCAGCATGGCGTAGCCCTGCGCATCCAATTGCAAGGAAATGCCTGTCCAGTCCAGTCCGCCGACCCGCGCGGCGGGCGACGTGATGGGGAACGTTTCCCTCATCGCCGAACCTCACGCCGCGTCATGGAAAATGAGCCCCACGGTATGGCGCCTGCCGTCATGAATGCAGGCGACGCCGTGGCGCGAGGTCGCCCTGCGCATGCCGCGCCGACCCGCGACAGGCCGTTGGTTGACCGCAAACACCACCGCGTCGCCTTGGCGCAGCGGAACCACCTCGGCATGCTGTTCCTTTGCCATCGTCTGGGTCATGACGAATTCGCCGCCGACAAAATCCCGGCCCGGCT
>DAIDKG010000488.1 GCA_027450125.1 Bordetella sp.
GCCTCGCGCGGTCGGCAAGGCCAAGGCGATGGACATGGTGCTGACCTCGCGCATGATGGGCGCCGAGGAGGCCGAGCGCGCCGGCCTGGTCTCGCGCGTGGTTCCCGCCGACAAGATGCTCGACGAGGCCATCGAGGCCGCCACGGTCATCGCCTCGATGTCGCTGCCGTCGGCCATGATGGCCAAGGAGTGCGTCAATCGCGCCTACGAAGGCACGCTCGCCGAAGGCATCCTGTTCGAACGCCGCGTGTTTCATTCCCTGTTCGCCACCGAAGACCAGAAGGAAGGCATGGCCGCCTTCGTGGAAAAGCGCGCGCCGTCGTTCAAGCACCGTTGAGCGTTGCCTTTCTCGTCAGCGCGCTCGGGCAGGGGGGGGGCTGCTGACAGCGGGCTTGCTAAGTTGCAGCGCGTCACAAAAGCAAGCTATACTCGATAGGCTTGATGCTTAGCGAAACACAAACTACGAATTTCGCGTGCAAAGATTACGGCAAGCTACAGGAAAGCGAGAAAAGCGTCCCAAAACGTCCAGAGAGGCGTCCGAAAAAGGTAGGTCTGGGGCCAGACGATCTGGCTCCGCCTTGGGTGCCAGTAGCTGCAAAAAGCAATGATTGCGCGTGCAAGGTCGTGGAAAATGCGGGAAAACACCACCGGTTTCGAAGTAGAAGACGAAGAGCCAGCGCCGGTAGTCTTGTCGGCCGAGCAACTGCTCGCTCTCGATAGGGAGGCCGGCCGGGACATCATGCTCATGCTGGTGGCCCAGGCGGCGACGGGTCTTCTCGTGGTGGTGGTGGCAGGGGTATGGGCGGGGTCGACAGCGGCATTGTCGGCATTGCTGGGAGCGGGGGCCTACTGGTTTTTCAATGCGCTTTTTGCGCTGCGTCTCCGTATCAATGCCGCGCGTTCGGTGCGGACCAGTCCCTACGTCTTGCTTTTTGGCGAGTTGATCAAGCTGTTCCTGACGGCGCTGCTCGTGGGCCTTGTTGCCTGGTATGCGCAGGAGTGGCTGGTGTGGCCGGCGATGCTGATCGGCCTGGTGCTTACCATGAAGGGCTACCTTCCGCTGTTCGTGCTGTTGCGCAAACGATCCAGGCAATAGGCAGTTATCAAGATCACGTTATACTTATTAGTTGACGTGCCGATAGGCCGAAACGGTATGTTTTTAATTTTGTTAGGGTGTCTAAAAAATGGCGGCAAGTGAATCGAATCTGCCCACTCCGGCAGAGTACATCACCCATCACCTGACGTTCTTTACGAATAAGCCGCAAACAAGCGTCGTCGATTTTTCCATTATCAATTACGACACGATGTTCTGGTCTATTCTGACCGGCCTCGTGACCATCTGGATTCTGCTGCGAGCAGCGCGCCGCGCCTCGCCGGGCGTGCCGTCGAGGTTTCAGTGCGCGATCGAGTGGCTGGTGGAAGTCGTCGAGGATCAATCCAAAAGCATGATCCACGGCAACCGCGCCTTCATCGCGCCGCTTGCACTGATGGTCTTCATCTGGATCGCCCTGATGAACACGATGGACCTGCTTCCGGTCGATATCGTCGGCCGCATCATCGGCTGGCTGGGTCTTTCCTCGGAAATCACGCACCAGCGCATCGTGCCGACCGCCGATATCAACGCGACCTTCGGCATGGCGCTCGGCATTTTCATCCTGATGCTCTATTACAGCATCAAGATCAAGGGCCTGGGCGGCTGGCTGCACGAGCTGATCGTGGCGCCGTTCGGCGCGCATCCGCTGCTCTGGATCCCCAATCTTGCCCTGAACATCATCGAGTATGTGGCGAAGACGGTTTCGCTCGGCATGCGGCTGTTCGGCAATATGTATGCGGGCGAGCTGCTGTTCCTGCTGATCGCGCTCCTGGGCAGCCTCTGGAATTTCGGCGCCAATCCTACGGCGCTCGGTTTTGTCGGGCAGGTGGCAGCAGGCAGCGTCTGGGCGATCTTCCACATCCTGATCGTGCTGTTGCAGGCATTCATTTTCATGATGCTGACGATGGTTTACCTCGGGCAGGCGCACGACAAACACTAAACCTTGCGATACAGCAAGGCTGCAGTCCGGTTTTACCGTGTTTCATTGGTTTTAAGTTTTTAAATAAGTAGCCAAGTCTTTTTCGGAGAATTGACCATGCAAGACATTTTCGCCAACATCCACGCCCTGACCGCCCTCATCCAGGGTCCGACCGGCATCGGCATCGGCATCATCATCGGTCTTGGTGCGTGTGGCGCATGTATCGGTATCGGCATGATGGGCGGCAAGTTCATCGAAGCTTGCGCCCGTCAGCCTGAACTGATGAACCCGCTGCAAACGAAGATGTTCCTGTTGGTTGGCCTGATCGACGCGGCGTTCCTGATCGGTGTCGGTATCGCGATGCTGTTTGCGTTCGCCAACCCGCTGCTGTCGAAGCTCGCGGGCTGAGTTTGCCTTGGCTCGGTTTTGCCCGCGGCAGCTAGGCCCGGGCAAGGCCGGTGACAGGCTACCCGCTCAGGGCCTGATCCCTAGGGTCAGGCCGGATTGCCGGGCATCTCGATAGAACGTTAGGAAGGAAACACCGTGAATCTCAACGCGACCCTGTTTGCGCAATTGATCGTGTTCCTGATCCTCGCGTGGTTCACGATGAAATTCGTGTGGCCGCCGATGATCAAGGCCCTCGACGAGCGCTCCAAGAAGATCGCTGAAGGCTTGGCTGCCGCCGAGAAGGGCACGGCCGATCTGGCTCAGGCCCAGGCTCGGGTCAGCCTGATGGAAGCGTCCGCCAAGGCCGAAAACCATGCCCGCATGGCTGAAGCCGAGAAGCAGGCGGCCGAGCTGATCGAGCAGGCCCGCCGCGAAGCCGAGGCTGAACGCGCCCGTATCGTGGCTCGTGCCGCTCAGGATGCCGCCCAGGAAATGCAGCGCGTCCGCGACACGCTGCGCGACGACGTGGCGGCGCTGGCCGTCCAGGGCGCATCGCAAATCCTCAAGCGCGAAGTCGATGCGCGCGCCCACGCCGAGCTGCTTGAGCAGCTCAAGGCGCAGCTTTGACGATACAGGACTGACATGGCTGAACTTTCCACTGTCGCTCGTCCCTACGCAGAGGCGCTGTTCCAGGCGGCCGGCGACGACCAGGCTATGGGTCTGGCCGGTTGGGCCGACCTGGTCGGCGAAATGGCGCAGGTTGCGGCCAATCCCGACGTGCGCAATGCCATGAGCGATCCGCGGTTGGACGACGCGCAGCGCATCCGGGTTTTCAGTTCTCTGCTCAGGAGCAAGCTGCCCGCGTCGGCCGGCAACTTGATCGAGTTGCTGGTTCAGAACGACCGCCTGCTGCTGCTGCCCGAGATCGCCGAGCTGTTCATTGCGCTGAAGAATCGCCACGAAGGCACGGCGCAGGCGGAAATCACCAGCGCGTTCGAGCTTTCCGAAGCCCAGGTCAAGGATCTGGTCGTGGCTCTGGAAGGCAAGTTCGGCCTCAAGCTCAAGCCCCACGTCACGGTCGATCCTTCGCTGATCGGCGGCGTGCGCGTAGCCGTGGGTGACCAGGTGCTCGACACTTCCGTCCAAGCCCAACTGACCCGCATGCGCGACATGCTGGCCGCGTAACAAAACCGCGCAGCCAGCCTCATACAGGATTCCAGGAGTCAATATGCAACTCAATCCCTCCGAGATCAGCGAACTGCTCAAGAGCCGCATCGAGGGCCTGGGCGCTTCGACCGATGTTCGTACTCAAGGCACCGTCGTGTCCGTGACCGACGGCATCACCCGCATCCACGGCCTGTCCGACGTGATGCAGGGCGAAATGCTCGAATTTCCCAACAACGTCTACGGCGTGGCGCTGAACCTCGAGCGCGACTCGGTCGGCGCCGTGGTCCTGGGCGATTACACGGGCGTGTCCGAAGGCGACCAGGTCAAGACCACCGGCCGTATTCTCGAAGTGCCGGTCGGCCCCGAACTGCGCGGCCGCGTGGTCAACACGCTGGGCCAGCCCATCGACGGCAAGGGTCCGATCAACACCAAGGAAACCGACATCATCGAAAAAGTGGCGCCCGGCGTTATCGCCCGCCGCTCGGTGTCGCAACCGCTGCAGACCGGCATCAAGGCCATCGACTCCATGGTGCCGATCGGCCGCGGCCAGCGCGAACTGATCATCGGTGACCGCCAGACCGGCAAGACCGCCGTCGCCGTGGACGCCATCATCAGCCAGAAGGGCAAGGACGTCACCTGCGTGTACGTCGCCATCGGCCAGAAGGCTTCGACCATCAACAACGTGGTGCGCAAGCTCGAAGAGCACGGCGCGATGGAATACACCATCGTCGTGGCCGCCGCCGCTTCGGACTCGGCCGCCATGCAGTACCTGGCCGCCTACGCCGGCTGCACCATGGGCGAATACTTCCGCGACCGCGGCGAAGACGCCCTGATCGTCTATGACGACCTGACCAAGCAGGCTTGGGCCTACCGCCAGGTGTCGCTGCTTCTGCGCCGCCCGCCGGGCCGCGAAGCCTATCCCGGCGACGTGTTCTACCTGCACTCGCGCCTGCTGGAACGTGCCGCTCGCGTCAACGAAGAATACGTCGAGAAATTCACCGGCGGTTCCGTGAAGGGCAAGACCGGTTCGCTGACCGCTCTGCCGATCATCGAAACTCAAGCCGGCGACGTGTCCGCCTTCGTGCCGACCAACGTGATCTCGATTACCGACGGCCAGATCTTCCTGGAAACCGACTTGTTCAACGCCGGCGTGCGTCCCGCCATCAACGCCGGTATCTCGGTGTCGCGCGTGGGCGGCGCCGCTCAGACCAAGGTCGTCAAGAAGCTGTCTGGCGGTATCCGTACCGACCTGGCCCAGTACCGTGAACTGGCCGCCTTCGCGCAGTTCGCCTCCGACCTGGACGACGCCACCCGTCGTCAGCTCGAGCGCGGCAAGCGCGTGGTGGAGTTGCTCAAGCAGCCCCAGTACCAGCCGCTGCAGGTTTGGGAGCTCGCCGTGTCGCTGTTCGTCGTCAACAACGGCTACCTCGACGACATCGACGTCGCCCAAGTGCTGCCGTTCGAGAAGGCGCTGAAAGAACAGCTCAAGTCCAAGCACGCCGACCTGATCCAGCGTATCGAAGATACCAAGGAACTGTCCAAGGGCGACGAAACCGAGCTCACCGCGGCCGTCGTGGAATTCAAGAAACACGGTGCTTACTAAGTAACGGGAAAGCGCAATGCCCGGAATCAAGGAAATCCGCACCAAGATCAAGAGCGTGCAAAACACGCGCAAGATCACCAAGGCGATGGAGATGGTCGCCGCATCCAAGATGCGCAAGGCGCAGGAACGGATGCGCGCGGGCCGTCCTTACGCCCAAAAGGTGCGCGACATCGCCCTGCACCTGATGCAGGCCAACCCTGAGTACCACCACCCCTTCCTCCAAGAACGCGAGATGAAGGCGGTGGGCGTGGTCATGGTCACCACCGACAAGGGCCTGTGCGGCGGCCTGAACACCAACATCAGCCGTGTGGTGCTGGCCAAGCTCAAGGAGTTCCAGCAGAAAGGCGTTGCGGTGCAGACCACGGCGCTGGGGAACAAGGGACTTGGCCTGCTGACCCGGATCAGCAGCAAGCTGGTGTCGCAGGAAGTGCATCTGGGCGATGCGCCCAACCTGGAACGCCTGCTGGGCGCCCTCACGGTGCAGATCAACGACTACCTGGCCGGCCGCATCGACGCGCTTTACCTGGCGACGACGCGCTTCATCAACACGATGCGCCAGGAGCCCATATTCGTGCGCTTGCTGCCTTTGGCTGGCGGTCTGGTCGATCCTTTCGAGACCGGCATGTCCGAAGAGCAGATGGAAGGCGCCAAGCTGTCGGCCAATCACGGTTGGGACTATCTGTACGAGCCCGAGGCCAAGACCGTCATCGACGATCTGCTGCAGCGCTACGTCGAGGGCCTTCTGTACCAGGCGGTGGCCGAGAACATGGCCTCCGAGCAGTCGGCCCGCATGGTGGCCATGAAGGCCGCATCGGACAACGCCAAGAAGGTCATCGGCGAACTGCAGCTGGTCTACAACAAGACCCGCCAGGCGGCGATCACCAAAGAAATTTCGGAAATCGTGGGGGGCGCGGCGGCCGTCTAAGGCCCTCGCCACCTAATACAAGCTATCAAGCAAGGAATCGACATGAGCAACGGAACCATCGTTCAGTGCATCGGCGCCGTGGTGGATATTCAGTTCCCCCGCGATCACATGCCCAAGATCTACGAAGCGCTCACCCTGGTTGACGCCGGTGAAGACGCGTTCGCCGAGAAGGGCCTGACCTTCGAGGTGCAGCAGCAGCTTGGCGACGGCGTGGTCCGCACCATCGCTCTGGGTTCGAGCGACGGCCTGCGCCGCGGCATGGCCGTGGCCGGCACCGGCGCCCCGATCTCGGTGCCCGTCGGTCCCGGCACGCTGGGCCGCATCATGGACGTGCTGGGTCGTCCCATCGACGAAGCCGGCCCCATCGCCCACGAAGAAAAGCGCGCCATTCACCAGCACGCCCCGAAGTTCGACGAGCTGTCGCCTTCGGTCGAACTGCTGGAAACCGGCATCAAGGTTATCGACCTGGTCTGCCCCTTCGCCAAGGGCGGCAAGGTCGGCCTGTTCGGCGGCGCCGGCGTGGGCAAGACCGTCAACATGATGGAGCTGATCAACAACATCGCCAAGCAGCACAGCGGCCTGTCGGTGTTCGCCGGCGTGGGCGAGCGTACCCGCGAAGGCAACGACTTCTACCATGAAATGGAAGAGTCGAACGTGCTGGACAAGGTCGCGATGGTGTTCGGCCAGATGAACGAACCCCCGGGCAACCGCCTGCGCGTGGCGCTGACCGGCCTGACGATGGCCGAGAAGTTCCGCGACGAAGGCCGCGACATCCTGTTCTTCGTCGACAACATCTACCGCTACACCCTGGCCGGCACCGAAGTGTCCGCGCTGCTGGGCCGTATGCCTTCCGCCGTGGGCTACCAGCCTACCCTGGCCGAAGAAATGGGCGTGCTGCAAGAGCGCATCACCTCGACCAAGACCGGCTCGATCACCTCGATCCAGGCCGTGTACGTTCCTGCGGACGACTTGACCGACCCCTCGCCCGCCACGACCTTCCAGCACTTGGACTCGACCGTCGTGCTGTCGCGCGACATCGCCTCGCTGGGTATCTATCCCGCCGTGGACCCGCTTGACTCGACCAGCCGCCAGCTCGACCCGCAAGTCGTGGGCGAAGAGCACTACCAGGTGGCGCGCGGCGTGCAGCAGACCCTGCAGCGCTACAAGGAACTGCGCGACATCATCGCGATTCTGGGCATGGACGAACTGTCGCCGGAAGACAAGCAGGCCGTGGCCCGCGCCCGCAAGATCCAGCGCTTCCTGTCGCAACCCTTCCATGTGGCCGAAGTCTTCACGGGTTCGCCGGGTAAGTACGTGCCGCTGGCCGAAACCATTCGCGGCTTCAAGATGATCGTCGAGGGCGAGTGCGATGCGCTGCCCGAGCAGGCTTTCTACATGGTCGGCTCCATCGACGAGGCCTTCGAAAAGGCCAAGAAGCTGCAATAAATATTGCGACAAGGAATACGCATGGCTAACCTTCAAGTGGATGTCGTCAGCGCACAGGAAGCGATCTTCGCCGGTGAGGCGAAGTTCGTGGTGCTGCCTGGCGAAGCAGGCGAGCTGGGTGTATTGCCCGGCCACACCCCGCTGATCTCGCGCATCCGTTCCGGCACGGTCAAGATCGTCCGTCCCGACGACAGCGAGGAGCATGTCTTCGTTGTGGGTGGCATCCTGGAAGTGCAGCCGGGCAGCGTGATGGTCCTTGCCGATACCGCCATCCGCGGTGACGACCTGGATGAAGCCCGTGCCGTGGAAGCGCGCAAAAAGGCCGAGGAGGCACTGCGCAACGCCAAGGACAAGGCCGACATCGCGGTGGTCGAGGCCGAGCTGGCCATGCTGGCCGCCGAAGCTGCCGCCGCGCGCAAGATCCGCCAGAGCCGCTCGACGCACTGACCGGACGCCCTCGGGCATCTCTGGCGCCGCGCACGCGCGGCCGCGGCAAGGCGGGCTCAGGCCCGCCTTGTTCTTTCCGGG
>DAIDKG010000489.1 GCA_027450125.1 Bordetella sp.
CTGCGGCGCATGAAGTTCAGCAGCACGGTGCGCAGATGGCGCGCGAAGCGCTCGTTGATGAGCTCCAGCGTCTGCATGCGCCGCCGCACGACGCGCTCGGGCGAGCTCAGGTCGTAGGCACGGGTTCCCGGCGTCGCGTTGTCGGCAGCCGGAGCATTGCTCTGCTCCTCGCCGGTAACGCCGGCGAGCAAGGCATCGACTTCATCCTGGGAAAGAAACGCCTCATAGGCCATGCTTATTGCACCACGAAATCCGTAAAGAGTACGCCGGACACATTCTGCCCATCGGGAATAGGCGCGAAGGGCTTGCTGACGGCGGCAGTGATCTCCTTGATGATCTTGGCCTTGCCATCCGGGGTCTGGACGTCCTGCGGCGTCAACGAGGACAGGATCATCAAGATGCGGCTGCGCACTTCCGGCATGTATTTTTCGATGCGGTCGCGCGATTGGTCGTCGCCCAGACGCAGGGTGATGCCGAGAAACAGCATGCGTTCCGAGTCCTTACTCTCGAGCATGACCGTGAACGGGTCGAGCTTGACGAAAATGGGCGCAGGAATCTGGGCGACCTGGGCTGGCTTGGTGTACTGGACGTTGGCGGGAGACGAGGACTGACCCACCGCCAGATGAACGGGGTTGACCTGGCGACTGGATTGCCAGTGCAGGTAGAACCAGGTGCCGGTAATGCACAGGGCGGCCACGATGAGCAGTATGAGCAGCCAGATCAGCGGCCGGACGATACGGCCCAGGCCGCCTGACGAGGAGGAACCAGCCATCTTTGAGGGGGATTTGATTGTCGTGGCCATCGGATTTTAAGTGCGTATGGGTACGGGCGAGAACTGAACCAATACGGATGGATGAAAGCATTCTGCCCGAAATCTGCGGCTCGAAGGCACGCGAAAAACAGGTCGAAAGCGGGGTAACTCAGGCTATTACGGCACGAATTTCATTACGCAAAGGTGTCGATAAGGGCATTGGTGTTGCGTGCGGCGGAAACTTGAAGAACGGCCGCGGTGGTATTGCCGTTGTCTACTGCCTGCGTCGCCATGGTGCGGCCCGATTGGCCACCCGAGGCCTGCCGTTCCCCGGACTGCGCGCTTTGGTCGCCTACACTGGTCTGGCCCAGCGACAGGCCGGCCTGCTCGAAGGCGGTCTGCAGTTGTGGCATGGCCGACTCCAGCGCCTGTCGCACGACCGCATGGGCGGAGACGAACGAGGCACTGGCCACGCCATCTGCCAGGTTGATCGTGACATGCAGGGGGCCGAGATTGGGCGGATCCAGCCGCAATTCGACTGTCTGATGGCTGTTCTGGGCGTTGCTGCTGAGCAGGACCATCTGGTGGCCCAGATCGGTGTTCCATTGGGCCGAACCCACCGGTGCGGACGTCAGGCTGAGGATGGCCGGGATCTGGCTTGCCGGGGCTGCGGACGGAGAGTTCGTGGTCGATTGGACCGCTTTCGCCGAGGCGGAAGCCGTGACGGAGGCCAGAGAGGCGCCGGCCTGGGCGGCGATTACGGCGACGTTCTGGGGTACTGCTGCCGCTGCCGGTCCCGCTTGTGCGGCCGGTTGCCCTTGTTGCTGCGTCCCACCCACACTCGGGGAATTGGCGCCGGATTGCGTGTTGTTGCGGCCAGCGCTGGCCGGCTGCCTGGTGGCCGGCGCTGCGGGATTGACGCCGGAGGCGGCGATACGGCGCAGGCCTTGAGCGGGGGCCTGCGCCGGCACGGCAGGCTGGGCGGCGGCTTGCGTCAACGTCACGGTGTCCGGGCTCGCCGCCGCGGAAGGCGCAGCCGCGGTGGTCGTGGCCAACGGCTGCGAGACGGCTGCCGGCAGTGCAGGAGCCTGGGTCTGGGCGGTCGCCGATGAGGTGGCCGATGCCGAAGCGGATTTGACGGCCGCCGCCACTGCGGATCTGGCAGCCACCGGCGTGCTCGCCACGGTGCCGACATTGTTCGAGGCGCCGCCGCCCTGGACTGCGGCAGACTGGCGGTTCGCCACCTGACTCTGCACTGCGGCAACCTGCGCGGCGATTTCCAGCGCCTGCTGCGGCAGATTGGGCGCGGCCTGCGTTCCCTGCTGGACGATTGCCGCCGGCTGCGCTTGCGGCGTGGACGGGGCCTGGGGCACAGCAGCAGGGGTCAAAATGCCGGCCGCATCCTGCTGCGGGTCTTTCTTGTCATCGTGGCTCTTGGCGCTGTCTTTGCCGGTGGATTTGCCCGTGGCGGTGTTGCCGCTCTGGCTGCCGACCGCCTGGGGGCCTTGCCCGGAGCCGGCAGCGCCATTGCCGGCGGCATCGGCCTGCTGCTGCGCCTGCGCAGAGGTATTGTTCGAAGTCTGGCCTTGGGCCGTATTGTTGTTGCCGGGCTGGCTTGCCAGGATTTTCGAGAAGCTGGGATTGCTGCCATCGTCGGCACCGGCGGCGGACGAGGCGGCCTGAGGCTGGGGCGAGGCTGCAGGCGCCGAAAGGGCGCTCAGCGCGGCGAGGTTCAGGGCGGCAGTCATGGATGCTCCATGGCAATGAGTTCGATTCAGTAGAAAGAATGCCGCCGCCCGGCCAGCCGGGTGGAGTGCTCGTCGTTGGCGCGCTGCTCGCGGCGTTCCGCGACGATGCGCGCCGCGTGGGCCTCACGCTGTGCCAGCGTATCGAAGGCATTCAGTTTGCGTTGCTGTTGCTGCCAATGCAAGCGGCTTTTTTCAAGATTGACGTTCAGGGCATCGAGCGCGGCAACCTGCTGGCCGATGGCGTCGTCCAGCGTGGTGATGAAGCGCTGGTAGTTATGGCAGTCGGACGCCGTCATGCCCGTGAGCATGATTTTTTGCAGGCGCGTCAGGTAGTCGTTGCGGTAGTCGCGCAGCAATTCGAGCTGCTTCTCGGCATTCTGGCGTTCCCTGTTCAGGCGACCCAGGGCGCGGGCGGCCGTATCGGCGTGCTCCTTGGCCAGGTCGATCAGGGTATCCAGGGGCAGATGGCTAGGCACGCGCGTCTCCTCGCGTTTCGGTGACGGCGCGCAATTGCTGTATCGCGGCTTCGTAATTGACGCTCTCGGCGATATCCTGTTGCAGGAAGGTTTCCAGACGCGGATAGCGCGCTATGGCATCGTCCAACTGGGGATCATTGCCGGCCGCATAGGCGCCTACCGCGATCAGGTCGCGATTGCGCTGATAACGGGAGAAGGATTGCTTGAAACGCCGGACCAGGTTGAACTGCTGCGGCGTGATGAGCGAGGTCATGGCGCGCGAGATCGAGGCTTCGATGTCGATGGCCGGGTAATGGCCCGCGTCGGCCAGATAGCGCGACAGCACGACGTGTCCGTCCAGGATGGCGCGCGCGGCATCGGCGATCGGATCCTGCTGGTCGTCGCCTTCGGCCAGCACCGTATAGAAGGCCGTTATGGAGCCGGCCTTGCCGTCGGGGCCTGGCGCCCCCATGCCGGCGCGCTCGACCAGGCCCGGCATGCGCGCGAATACCGAGGGCGGATAGCCCTTGGTGGCAGGCGGTTCGCCGATGGCCAGAGCGATCTCCCGCTGGGCCATGGCATAGCGGGTGAGCGAGTCCATGATGAGCAGGACATCCAGGCCCTGGTCGCGGAAATGCTCGGCCAGCCGGGTGGCGTAGCTTGCGCCTTGCAAGCGCAAAAGCGGCGAGACGTCGGCAGGCGCAGCCACGACAACCGATCGCGCCAGGCCCTCGGGCCCCAGGTTGTGCTCGATGAATTCCTTGACTTCGCGGCCGCGCTCGCCGATCAGACCCACGACGATGACATCGGCCCGCGTATACCGGGCCATCATGCCGAGCAGTACGCTCTTGCCCACGCCGGAGCCCGCGAACAGTCCCATGCGCTGACCGCGGCCC
>DAIDKG010000490.1 GCA_027450125.1 Bordetella sp.
CGCTGGCGCTCACCCCCGGCCTGGTGACCATGCCGGTCTATTCCTGGGAGCACGTGGTGGTGATACGCCGCGACCATCCGCTGGGCGACCTGACCTCCAGCGAAGCGCGCAACCTGTCGCTGGCCCAGCTGGCGGCCTACCCCATCGTGACCTACGACCGCGCCTTCACGGGCCGCACCACCATCGATGAGGTGTTCTCCAGCCAGGGCATGCATCCGGACATCGTGCTCGAGGCCATCGACGCCGACGTCATCAAGACCTACGTGGACGTGGGCATGGGCATCGGGATCATCGCGGGCGTGGCCTACGACCCGCGGCGCGACACCAACTTGGTGGGCCTTCCCGTGGGGCACCTGTTCGGCACGCACACCACACGCGTCGGTCTGAAGGCCGGCGTGTTCCTGCGCGATTATGTCTACACCTTTCTGGAAATGCTGGCGCCGGGGCTGGAGCGCGAGGTGGTGCTGGAGGCGATGCAGGGCGTCGAGCCGGAGCGGCAGGCTACGGTGGTCTAAGGCCTGTCCCGCAGATACGCTGGCATCTGTGGGATAGACCCCCGCTTCTTGCGATCAGCGTCGCGAAGTCCTCTGTCGGGTGTTGTACGCCACCTGCATGGGAATGCGGCGCGCGCCGGTGTAGCGGCTGCTCCAGTAGCCGACCGTCATGTCGTCGATGCGCACCACGCCGCCGGTGCTGGGCGCGTCGACGAAACGGTCCGCACCCAGATAAATGCCCACGTGCGAGAAGGGCGCCCCCATGGTGTTGAAGAACACCAGATCGCCCGGACGCAGTTTGTCGCGCGGGATCGGGATGCCGAAGGCGGCCTGCTCGGCCGCATTGCGCGGCAGCTTCATGCCCAGGGAACGCTTGGCGGCATATTGGATCAGGCCGCTGCAATCGAACCCCGTGGCCGGCGAATCGCCGCCGTAGCGATAGGGCGTGCCCAGTTGCTCCAGCGCTTCGCTGAGAATGGGGTAGTGCGAATGACCGTGCAGCGCGTCCCGCGCATACTGGGCGGCGATCAGCGCGCCGATGGGGTCGTCCGAATGCGCGGCCATTTCCTCGGCGTTGATCGACGCATCCGAGCCCCCGTTCATGCCCGCGCAGCCGGCCAGTGCCGCCAGCGCGGCCACGGCCAGCGCCCGGCGCAGCCAGGCTGCGGGGGGTAGGGTGGGGCGGTCTGCGGTCCGGGTTGCTTGCATGCGCTGGGTCGTGGAAACTTGCGTAGCGAGGGGATGCGCCTGGGATTGCCCGAAACTATATCAAAGCAGGAGACAAAAGTGAATAAAATCAGGGATTTCCATCGTGAATCTATAGAAAATCGCGAGGAATTCTGGAGGCGGGAGGCCGAGCGCATCCACTGGGACGCGCCTTTTGACCGGGTGCTGGACGACAGCCGTCCGCCTTTTGCGCGCTGGTTCGTGGGGGGGCGCACCAATCTCTGCTACAACGCGGTCGACCGCTGGCTGCCCCTGTATGCCGATCGTCCGGCGCTGGTCTGGGTGTCGACCGAAGTCGACCAGGAGCGGGTCTATACCCGCCGTCAGCTCTACGACGAAGTCAACGCGGTGGCCGCCATGCTGCGCGGGCTGGGCGTCGGGCGCGGCGACCGGGTGCTGCTCTACATGCCCATGGTGCCCGAGGCCGTTTTCGCCATGCTGGCCTGCGCGCGTCTGGGCGCGGTGCATTCGGTGGTGTTCGGCGGCTTCGCCTCGGTGAACCTGGCGCAGCGCATCGACGATGCGGCGCCCAAGGTGGTGATGAGCGCCGACGGCGGCTCGCGCGCCGGCAAGGTGCAGGCCTACAAGCCCTTGCTGGACAAGGCGCTGGACCTGTGCACCAGGCCGCCTGAAGCCGTCGTGGTCCTGGACCGGGGGCTGGCGCCCTTCGAGCCGGTGGCCGGACGCGACCTGGACTATGCCCAGTTGCGCCGCAAGCATGCCGGGCAGGAGGTGCCGATCACCTGGGTGGAGTCCTCCGAACCGAGCTATGTGCTCTACACGTCGGGCACCACGGGCAGACCCAAGGGCGTGCAGCGCGACACCGGCGGCTACGCCGTGGCGCTTGCCGCTTCCATGGAATACGTCTTCGGCGGCAAGCCGGGCGATACCTACTTCTGCACCAGCGACATAGGCTGGGTGGTGGGGCATTCCTACATCGTGTATGGCCCGCTCATCGCCGGCCAGACCAGCATTCTTTATGAAGGCACGCCGGTGCGCCCGGACGGCGCGATCCTGTGGAAGCTGGTGGAGCGCTTTCGCGTCAACGTGCTGTTTTCCTCGCCCACGGCGGTACGCGTGCTCAAGCGGCAGGACCCGGCCCTGCTCAAGCGACATGACCTGTCGTCGCTGCGTACGGTATACCTGGCAGGCGAGCCGCTGGACGAGCCCACCGCGCGATG
>DAIDKG010000491.1 GCA_027450125.1 Bordetella sp.
CTGAAAGAGGCGATCATCGTGGTGCGCAGAGCAGCCAGCCATTCCGGATTGCCAAAAAACGCCTCATACCAGCGCAGGGATAGCGCAGGCGGCGGAAATGTCATGAACCTCGTGTCGGAAAATGAAAGCGGCACGACGATCAGTACCGGAAGCAGCAGGAATGCGAGAATCAGCACGACCGCTGCGATCAGGATGGCGCGCGCGAGCGGGTTGGGTTTCATTTCGCCCCCAGTGTCTTGTCCAGCGGAATCACGCGGCTGGCCGCATAAAATATTGCGAAGACGCAAACCAGCAGCACGACACTGACCGAACTGGCTGCGCCCCAGCTGTTGTAAATTTCGACGTTCTGGCTGACGACCATGGACACCATGATCGACCTGCCACCCCCCATGAGTTCCGGTGTGATGTAGAAACCCAGGCAAAGCACGAAAACGAGCGTGCTTCCGGCCACTATGCCCCCCATCGACAACGGCACAAATACGCGCCGGAAAGCATGGAGCGGCGAAGCGCCGAGACTGGCCGCAGCCTGCGATAGATTCACGGGAATTTTCTGCATGGCCGAGTACAGAGGCAACACCATGAAGGGCAGCAATATATGGATCATTGCGATGATGGTGCCGAGCTGATTGTTCGCCAATGCCAAGGGCCTGTCTATCCACCCAAGCGAGAGCAAGGTCTTGTTCACGACACCGGTACGCTGCAAAAGCACGAGCCAGGCATAAGTGCGAACCAGGACACTGGTCCAGAACGGCAGCATCACCAGGCCCAGAACCAGCGTTGCAAGCCGCGGACGTATCGAGGCGGCCAGGTAGGCCACAGGGTAGCCCAGCAGCAGCGTGATGCCCGTGACGATGAAGCTGATCCGGAACGTCGACAAGAACGTATCGAGGTACGCACCACTGAAGATACGTCGGTAATTTTGCAGCGTGAAGCCACTGCTTTCGCGGATGGACTCCCAGGAAAGCCAGGCCAGAGGCACGACAAGCAAGATCACGACCAGCGCAAGCGCGGGCATCATCAAAAGCAGCATCGTGCGATCTTCGCGCCGCCGATGGCTATTTTCCGCGTTGATCAGCATATCTTGCATGATGTTCTCCTGGAAACCCGTCATTTCCCCATGGCATCGAGAAATTGGTACCACGCAGCGACAATTCTGGCGCCCGGCGCACGCAGAACATGGCAGGGAACAGGCCGGTACCCATCCTGTGCAAGCAACGCGAGATCGGGTGCGTCGCCCAAAGCGATTGCCGCTGCATGCTGGCCGATGAGACTAGCCATAGCTACCCCGGCGCCGTTGTAGCCCAGACAAAATACGGTGGCGTCGTCCGCTCGTCCGACGTGCGGCAAGGCGTTGAATGTCATACCGACATAGCCCGACCAGCGGTATTCGATTCCTACATCGGCAAGTTCAGGGAACAATTCGACCATCGCGCGTTGCAGTGCGTCGAAGCCGCTGCTTTGCCCTTCCTTGCCGAACGCATCGCGGCCGCCAAACAACATGCGACCATCAGCGCGCCGAAACCACTTCATCATCCGGCGCGTCTCGGTATAGCTGCGCCGCTTTGCCATCAATCTGCTGTCCAGATCAATCGGAAGCCGCTCGGTTGCGATCATCGCGCTGCGAAACGGCACCAGTTCGCGCTGGATCTCCCGTGTTGCAGGCGTAAGACTCGAATATGCATTTGTCGCGACGATAACCTGCCTGGCCCTCACCTTGGCAGCCGGTGTTCTTAGCGTGACGCCCGCCGCGCCGGGCAGGCGCTCAATCGCGGTCACAGGGGTCAACGTATAGATGGGAACGCCTTTCGCGGCGATGCCGCGGGCGATCCCAAACACATATTCGAGCGGCAGAACGGTTCCCGCGTCGGAGTTGAGAACACCGCCGACGAAACCAGCCGATCCCGTCTCCGCCACCACCTCGGACCGCGACAGTACGGTCATCGACCGATCGCCCAACGCCGACTTCGCCCATTGCGCCTCGGCGATGATCGCTGCGAGCGCACGCTCGGTATGCGCGCAGCGCAGATTTCCTGTCCGCTCGAACTGAGCGCTTTCAATCGCGTATTCCTCGATCAGTTCCTCTACTGTTCGTACGCTATCGTGCGCAAGGCGATGCATGCGCTTTGCGATGTCAAGTCCGTGTGCTTTCGCCATTGCCGAAAACGATGGCCGGAACTTCGAAGATATGACGCCACCATTGCGCCCGCTCGCCCCCCATCCTATTAAATTGGCGTCAAACACTGCGCATGAAACGCCGCGCCGCAGCAGTGCGTGTGCCGCGCACAATCCCGAGTATCCCGCTCCGACTATCGCCACATCGACCTGCAGGTCGGACTCGAGCTGACCTGCCCCCGGCGACGTACTCAGGGATCCGGTCTGCGCGGCCAGATGACGCCACAGCGACTCAGGCTGTGGCGACGCAATGGCGGGCGAAAAGGGCATTGTCAGCTCGCCGCCAGCTCAATATCCACCGCATCGGCCATGGCACCGAGAGTCGGAAAACAGAAAGTCGGCTCAGTGACGGCCTGCGGCTCCGGCGTCGCCCCAAAACCATTCTTGCCTCGGCGGCGCTCGATCCAGCTGGTTGCATAGCCCAGCTTGGTCGCGACTCCGATGTCGTGATATTGGCTCTGTGCAGTGTGCAGGATGTCGCCGAACTTGTAGCCGTGGGCGGCCTGGCGGCCTCGGTTGTAGGCAAAGAACTGCGGGTCAGGTTTGGCCACGCCCGTATCGTCGCAGCAGACGGTATCGTCAAACGGGTCGCCTAGCGTGTGTGCATAAGCGGACAAGGCAACGCGGTCCGCATTCGTCATCGCGACCAGACGGAAATGCTTGCGCAGACGCTTCAAGGCTGCGGCGGAATCCTCGAACGCCGGCCAATCGAGCACGTCGCGCTGGAATAGCGTGGCCGATCGGTCATCGTCCGGCAGGCCCAGTTCCTTGGCAAGAAACTGGTAAACGTGGGCCATCGCATGGCTCGAGCGCCCATAGAATTTTTCTCGGCCGCGCATATATGGCTGAAAGATCTGATCATCGGTCAGGTCTTTGGCCGCCGGCCCTCCAAGGCGGCGCACCGATGCGAGCACGCCACGTTCAAAGTCGATCAACGTGCCGACGACATCGAAGGTCAGCACTTTGAAATCAGTCAGCTTCATGGCTTTACTCATCCTTGATTGAGTTGCAGGAAAAATCGGTTGAAGATTCGGAATCATTCGGCATCGAAATGACGCTCAGGCCGGCACAATAATGGTGTCGCGCGGACTCAGGGCCACGTCGATCAAGGCGCCAGGCTGCGGAATTCGCTGACGCGCCGCGTAATTTCCAGGCTGGCGCAGACTAAGAGAGGTGCCGTCCTCCAGCGTTGCGAACACGCGCAAGCTCTCGCCCTGATACAGCACTTCCGTGACGCGCATCGACAGGCGATTCGCATCCGGCGGCGTGTCGGGGGTTTCGATCACGAGCTTCTCGGTCTGCACTGCCAGCAGCAACTTGTCCGCTCGCGGCACAGGCTCGCTGGTGCGCAGCACCGCCTCACCCAGGCGTACCGCGTTGTCATCGGCGCGCGTAACCGGAAGCAGCGTGGCCTCACCTATAAAATTCGCGACAAAGGCATTGCACGGCCGGCCATACAGTCGCTCCGGCGTATCGATCTGAATCAGCTTGCCGTCTCGCAATACGGCAACGCGATCGCTCATGGTCAGCGCTTCGCGCTGATCGTGAGTCACATAGATGATGGTGGCGCCGAGCCGCCGATGCAGCCGTCGCAGCTCTATCTGCATCGTCTCGCGCAACTGCTTGTCCAGGGCCGACAGTGGCTCGTCCATCAGAATCAATTGCGGCTCGAACACCATGGCGCGCGCCAGCGCCACCCGCTGGCGCTGGCCACCGGAGAGCTCGTCGATACGGCGGTCCTCGTAACCGCGCAGCTCGACCATGGCTAGCGCCTGGGCCACCCTGGCCGACCAGCTTGCCTTGGGCATGCGCCTGGCGCGCAGGGGAAAGGCCACGTTCTGGCCAACCGTCATGTGCGGAAACAAGGCGTAGTTCTGAAATACGATGCCGATGTCGCGTTTATGCGGCGGTGCAAATGTAATATCTCGATTGCCTATCCAGACGCTGCCGCTGGAAGGCTGCACAAAGCCGCCAAGTATCCCGAGCAAAGTCGTCTTGCCTGAGCCGGACGGACCGAGCAGCGATACGAACTCGCCCTGCGCGACGTCGAGCGAAACATCGTCGAGCGCGGTGATACTGCCATAGCGTTTGGCCACCGATCGAATCGAGATACCCGCTTTCGTTTTTTCGCTCATCGCTGCCGCTCTCTCCTGCAGGCCTGACTTTCATCGGAAAAAATATAAGCCTCGGATAGCTGGGCAGCAATTCCCAAATTATTGGATTGGGCATAACATAAAGTCATGCCCAATCTCCGCCGCAAACTCCCGAGCGCTAATGCGCTGTTTGTCTTCGAGGCAGCAGCACGCTGTGGCAACTTCACCCGCGCCGCACAAGAGCTATATGTCAGCCAGCCGGCCGTGAGCAGGATGCTCGCGCGCATGGAAGATCACATTGGCGTGCAGTTGTTCGAACGCGTGCACGGCGGCATCGAGCTAACCGACGAGGGCCGTATCCTGTACCGGAAGATTTCAGAGGGGCTCAACGGAATCCAGG
>DAIDKG010000492.1 GCA_027450125.1 Bordetella sp.
AGTACACGGTGTGGATGACCGCGGCCTCCTACGGCAAGACCGCCACCTTCATGCCGAAGCCGGTCGTTGGCGACAACGGCTCGGGCATGCACGTGCACCAGTCGGTGTGGAAGGAGGGCAAGAACCTGTTTGCCGGGAACGGCTATGCGGGCCTCTCCGATTTTGCGCTGCACTACATCGGCGGCATCATCAAGCACGCGCGCGCCCTGAACGCCATCACCAACCCGACGACCAACTCGTACAAGCGCCTGGTCCCGCACTTCGAGGCGCCGGTCAAGCTGGCCTACTCGTCGCGCAACCGCTCGGCCTCGATCCGCATCCCGCACGTGCCCAGCCCCAAGGCACGCCGCATCGAAGCGCGCTTCCCCGATCCCATGGCCAACCCGTACC
This sequence comes from Bordetella sp., assembly GCA_027450125.1. GTDB lineage: Bacteria > Pseudomonadota > Gammaproteobacteria > Burkholderiales > Burkholderiaceae_B > Bordetella. The sequence continues at coordinate 391 of DAIDKG010000492.1, forward strand.
TGGCCTTCTCGGCCTTGATGATGGCCGGCCTGGACGGCGTGCAGAACAAGATCCACCCGGGCGACCCCGCGACCAAGAACCTGTACGACCTGCCCCCGGAAGAAGACGCGCAGATCCCGACCGTATGCTCGTCGCTCGACCAGGCCCTGGAAGCGCTGGACAAGGACCGCGAGTTCCTGACCAGAGGCGGCGTGTTCACCAACAGCATGATCGACGCCTACATCGCACTCAAGGAAGCCGACGTGCAGCGCCTGCGCACGGTGACGCATCCGATCGAGTTCGACATGTACTACAGCCTGTAATCCGGTTGCCCGGCGGTTTGGGTTTTTCCAACATGAATACGGATGCCTACGATCTGCTCGCGACGTCCGTCTTTCTTCTGGACGCCCAGGGGCATATCGAATATGCCAACGCCGCCGCCGAGGACCTGTTCGGCAGGTCCCGCAAGCAATTGCGGGGCCTGCCGGCCGACCGGCTCTACGACGATCCGGCGTCGCTGCAGACTTCCATCGAACACGCTGCCGCCGGCATCTTCGCCGACGCGCGCCAGCTCTCGTCCCTGAGGCGGGGCCAGGAGTCCGTCGAGGTTTCCGTCACCACGGTGGCGCTGTCGGGCCAGCCCTGGCCCGTCCTGATCGAAACCCGCGAAATCGAGCAGCGCACGGTAGCCGACCGCGGCCAGCGTCTGGTCGAAGAAATCGAATCCCAGCGCGAGTTGCTGCGCAATCTGGCCCACGAGGTGAAAAATCCCCTGGGCGGGCTGCGCGGCGCGGCGCAATTGCTGGAGGCCGAGCTGCCCAGCCCGGCCCTGGCCGAATACACGCAAGTCATCATTTCCGAGGCGGACCGCCTGCAGGTCCTGGTCGACCGCCTGAGCGGCCCCAAGCGCCAGCCGCTGGACGCCAAACCGGTCAATATCCATGAAATCTGCGAACGCGTCTGCGCGCTGATCCAGGCCGAGTTCCGCGAACGCGTCGCCCTGCAGCGCGACTACGACGCGTCGGCGCCCGATCTGCAGGGGGATGCCGCGCGCCTGATGCAGGCCGTGTTGAACGTGGCACGCAATGCCGCGCAGGAACTGGTGCTGCAGAAAGACGCGGACGGCGTGCCGCCGCCGCAGATCGTCCTGCGCACCCGCGTTGCCCGCCAGGTCGTGCTGGCGCATCGGCGCCATCGACTGGCGCTGGTGCTGTCCATCATCGACAACGGCCCGGGCGTGCCCGAGCATATCCGCGAGCGCATTTTTCACCCGTTGGTCACCGCGAGGCCGGGGGGGACCGGCCTGGGGCTGAGCCTGGCCCAGGATTTCGTGCGGCAGCACGGCGGACTGATCGAATTCGAATCGCGTCCGCGCCACACCGAATTTCGCCTGATCCTCCCCATGGAACAAATTCGCTGATGAGTATTGCCACGCTTACCCGGTTCGCCGCTTTGCGCGCGGGAAACTGCCCGCTGCGGGCGGCCGCGCGGAGGCCGGCATGAAACCGGTCTGGATAGTCGATGACGACCAGTCCATACGCTGGGTGCTTGAAAAGGCGCTGGCGCGCGCTGGCGTCGCCACGCGCAGCTTCTATCAGGCTGCCGACGTGATCCAGGCCCTGGGGCGCGACACGCCCGCCGCGCTGGTGTCCGACATACGCATGCCCGGCGGCAACGGTCTGGATCTGCTGCGCCAGATCAAGGAGCGCCATCCGTCCCTGCCGGTGATCGTCATGACGGCCTATGCCGATCTGGACAGCACCGTGGCTGCCTTCCAGGGCGGTGCGTTCGACTACCTGGCCAAGCCGTTCGACGTGAACGAGGCGGTGGCCCTGATCCAGCGCGCCCTGAAGGAGGCCGTCGCGCAGGACGCCCCGCAGATCGAGGACAGTCTGATCGAGGGCGAGAGGATGATGACGCAGTCATCCTCGCCCGCCATGCAGGAGGTTTTCCGCGCCATCGGGCGCCTGGCCCAGTCCCGCGTCTCGGTGCTCATAACGGGCGATTCGGGAACGGGCAAAGAACTGGTGGCGCGCGCCCTGCACAGTCACGGGTCGCGCGCCAACGGCCCGTTCGTCGCGCTCAACGCGGCAGCCATTCCCCGCGACCTGCTCGAGGCCGAACTCTTCGGCCACGAGCGCGGCGCCTTCACCGGCGCCAATACGCTGCGGCGCGGCCGCTTCGAGGAAGCCAACGGCGGCACGCTGTTCCTGGACGAAATCGGCGACATGCCGATCGAGCTGCAGACGCGCCTGCTGCGCGTGCTGGCCGAAGGCAGTTTCTACCGCGTGGGTGGTTCGCAGCCGGTGCGCGTGGACGTGCGCATCGTGGCCGCCACCCACCAGCCGCTGGAGCAGCGCGTGGAGCAGGGACTGTTCCGCGAAGACCTGTTCCACCGCCTGAACGTTATCCGCCTGCGCCTGCCTCCGCTGCGCGAACGCGTCGAAGACATCCCGGCGCTGGCCAACCATTTTCTGGCCAGCAGCGCGCGCGCGCTGGGCGTCCCCGTCAAGCGGCTCACGCCCGCGGCCATCGCCGTGCTCACGCGCTTTGACTTTCCGGGCAATGTCCGCCAGCTGGAAAATTTCTGCCACTGGCTCACCGTGATGGCGCCCGGCCAGACCATAGACCGCAACGATCTGCCGCCGGAAATCCGGGCGATGGAGCAGGGCGGAGCGGCGAGCGCCGCCGCCAGGCCGGCATCGGTGCCGGCTATTCCTACGCCCGCGCCGGCGGGCGGCGCTGAATCCGTCGCGCCGGATTCGTGGGAGGATGCCTTGATGCGTGACGCGCGGCGACGCCTTGAGCGCGGCGAACCCGCGGTCATGACCACGCTCACACGCCAGTTCGAGAAGATCCTGCTGCAGAGCGCGCTGGACGCCAGCCGCGGCCGTCGCGTCGAGGCCGCATCCAGGCTGGGCATAGGCCGCAATACCATCACGCGCAAGCTGCGCGAACTGGGCATCGAAGACG
>DAIDKG010000493.1 GCA_027450125.1 Bordetella sp.
GTCGGCCGCCTCGATTACACGCCCGAAGAGGTCGAGGCGGAGATGACGCGCTACGGCGCCTATGGCGGCCATCACCTGGGCACGGCCCGCATGGGCACGGACCCGGCCCGCAGCGTGGTCGACGCGCAGTGCCGCCTGCACGAAGCCTGCAACGTCTATATCGCCAGCGCCGCCGTCTTTCCGACCTCCAGCCAGGCCAACCCCACGCTGACCGTGGTGGCCCTGGCCCTGCGGCTGGCCGACCACCTGCGCAAGACCTATGCCGCGCCGCGCGCGGCCACCGGGAGCCCGAGGCCATGACGAACAAGACACGCGTACTGGTGCTGGGCGCCACCGGCTATGTCGGCCGGCACGTCGTCCAGGCCCTGGCCGCCACGGACTGGGCCGAACCCATCGCGGCATCGCGGCGCGGCGCCGTGCCCGTCGACGCCGCCAATACGGCTGCCCTGGCCAACGCGCTGCAGCAGGCCGACGCTGTCGTCAACGCCATAGCGGCAGCGCCGCAGGACATGGTCGTCCAGGCCCAGGCTCTGCGCGCAGCCTTGTCGGGCAAGCCCGTGCGCCTGGTGCATGTCAGTTCAATGGCGGCCTACGGCAATGTCGAGGGCGCGATCGACGAAAGCCAGCCCCTGCTGGGCGACCTGGGCCCCTATTCCGCTGCCAAGGCCCAGACCGAGCGCATGCTGCGCGACTGCGCCGACACCGTGATGCTGCGGCCCGGCTGCATCTATGGCGACGGCAGTCCGCAATGGTCGGTGCGCATCGCGCGCCTGCTGCGGGCACACCGCATCGGCGACCTGGGCGCAGCCGGCGACGGCTGCAGCAATCTGGTGCATGTGCGGGACGTGGCGCAGGCTGTGCTGGCCGCCCTGCGCAGGCCTGGGGCCGGCGGACAGGCCTACAACCTGGCCATGGCCCAGGCGCCGACCTGGAACGACTACTTCGTCGCCTACGCCAGGGCGCTGGGCGCCACGCCCGTGTCGCGCATCGGCGCGCGGCAGCTCAAGCTGGAGACCCGGCTGCTGGCGCCGGTCCTGAAGATCGCCGAAATCGCCGGCCGCAGAATGGGCCTGGCGCAGCGCCTGCCGCCGCCATTGCCGCCTTCGCTGCTGCGGCTGTGGCAACAGGACATCCGCCTGACCTCGGACAAGGCGCAGCGCGAGCTGGGCCTGCAATGGACGCCCTGGCGCGAGGCCTTGCAGCAGGATCAGTAGACCATCACGCCGACCGGCTCCCGATGGTGGTGGTGGTGCCAGCCATCGTCATACACGATGCAGCCGGACAGCAGCATTGCCGCAACGACACTTGCCACGAGAGCCTTCATGATGGGCCTTTACCAGGAAATTCAAGGAAGGCCAGTCTAGGGCCGGGGGCCGCGGCAGGCATGTCCACGCGTAACGCGAACCGCTCTGTCGGCAACACCCTGTAAGCAAACCCGCGTTTTAAAGCCGATTGAAACTTGCGGCCTGCACCGAGCGGGAATCCAGGCCGATATAGACATTGAACTTGCCCGGCTCGACCACGCGCTGGACCTGCTGGTTGTAGAACGCCAGGTCGTCGTCGGTGATGGGAAAGCTCACCACGCGCGACTCGCCGGGCTTCAGATCGACCCGGCGAAAGCCGCGCAGCATCTTGACCGGGCGGCTGACCGAGGCCACGGGCTGGTTCAGGTAGAGCTGCACCACGGTCGCGCCGGCACGATCGCCTGTGTTGGTCACCGTGACGCTGGCGCGCAGCGTGCCGCCTGCCCGCATGTCGGGCGCGGACAGCGTCACGCCGGAGACGGCGAACGTGGCGTAGCTCAGGCTGTAGCCGAAGGGGAAAAGCGGCCCGTTGGTGATGTCGAAATAACGCGAGGTGTACTTGTCGGGATGCGCGGGATCGAAGGGGCGGCCCGTGGGAAGATGGTCGTAGTAGAGCGGAATCTGGCCCACCGCGCGCGGAAAGGTCATCGGCAGCTTGCCCGACGGATTCACGTCGCCGAACAGCACGTCGGCAATGGCGTTGCCGCCTTCGGTGCCGGAGAACCAGGTCTCGAGCATGGCGTCGGCGTGTTCGGCCTCCCAGGGCAGTGCCAGCGGACGGCCGTTCATCAGCACGATGACCAGGGGCTTGCCCGTGGCCTTCAAGGCCTTGAGCAGGCGCTCCTGCACGGGCGGGATGGTGATGTCGCTGCGGCTGGACGCCTCGTGCGCCATGCCCGGCGCCTCGCCTACCGCGGCCACGATCACGTCGGCCTGCCGGGCGGTATCGACGGCCTGCGCGAGCATGTCCGCCTCGCTGCGCGGATCGAACCGTACGTCCGGGCTGTACTGGGTGAGGTACTGCACGATGCCGGGATCGTCGCTGATGTTGGCGCCCCTGGCGTAGAGCACGCGCACCTTGTCGCTCGCGACGTTCTTGATACCCTGCAGCAGGGAAACGGTCTGGCTGGCGCGCCCGGCGCCGGCCCAGTTGCCCATGACGGCAGCCTGGTCGTCGGCCAGCGGGCCGACCAGGGCAATCGTGCCGGACCGCTTGAGCGGCAGCGTGCGGTCGCGGTTCACGAGCAGCACCTGGCTCTCGTCGGCCACCTTGCGCGCCTCGGGACGGTGCAGGCGACTCTCGGCAAAGGTGTCGGGCGGATCGTCCGCCGCCACGCCGATATCACGATACGGGTTCTTGAACAGCCCCAGGTCATATTTGACGCGCAGCACATCGCGGCAGGCGCGGTCGATGTCGGCCATGCGTATCTTGCCGCGCTTGAGCAAAGGCGCGAGATTGGTGTCGTAGATGGTGTCGCTCATGCTCATGTCGGTGCCGGCCGCGATGGCCTTGCGCGCGGCATCCTGGCCGTCGGCGGCCACGCCGTGCTTGATCAGCTCCAGGATCGCGCCGTGGTCGCTGATGGTGATGCCCTTGAAGCCCCACTGCTTGCGCAGCACGTCCTGCAGCAGCCACTTGTCCGACGTAGCGGGTTCGCCGTTGACGCTGTTGAGCGCGATCATCACCGCGGCCGCGCCGGCGTCGACGGCCGCCTTGTAGGGCGGGAAATAATCCTGGTACATGCGCCGCTTGCTCATGTCCACCGTGTTGTAGTCGCGCCCGCCCTCGACGGCGCCGTACAGCGCGAAATGCTTGACCGTGGCCATGATGTGGCCCGGCTGGGAGGGATCGTCGCCCTGATAGGCCCTGACCAGCGCAGCCCCCATCTTCGAAGTCAGGTAGCCGTCTTCGCCGAAGCCTTCGGAATTGCGTCCCCAGCGCGGATCGCGCGAGATGTCGACCATGGGCGAATAGGTCAGGTTCAGGCCGTCCGCGCTGGCCTCGATGGCCGAGATGCGCCCCATGGTATGGACGGCGTCCAGATCCCAGCTGGATGCGATGGCCAGATCCACGGGGAATATGGTGCGCTGCCCGTGGATGACGTCGAAGGAAAAGAACAGGGGAATCTTCAGGCGGCTGCGCATGGCCGCATCCTGCAGAACGCGGATGCCGGGGCGGGTCACCGTGTTGAAAATGCCGCCCACGCGGCCGTCGCTGATTTCCTTCTCGAAGGCGGCCATGTCCGGATGAGGCCCCGCTTCCACGCTGCGCAGGCGCAGCTGGCCGATCTTTTCCTGGACGGTCATGCGCTTCATGAGCCGGTCGATGAAGGCTTCGCGCCTGGCGATGAAATCGGGCGAGGGCTGGGCCAGGACGGCAGGCGCGGCGGCAAGCGCCCCCGCCAGGCTCAGCAGCAGGGCACCCAGAGTAGGAAGACGGTTCATGAGGTCAGGAAGTGGACAGGTGATCGGGGCAAACCCTGCATTTTAGAAGAATGCGGCCGCCGTTCCGACAACGTCATTGACACGCCTGTCCGTTCAGCCATAAATTGCTTCAAGCTTCAAATAATGTGAACTCGGAGATGAACATGAACGCCACGGCGCCCGCCGTTCCCTGGTCCACCCCGGGCCGCGTCACTTACACCGTCCTGCTGGTCTGCTGGATGGCCATCCTGTTCGAAGGCTATGACGTCGGCGTCATGGGCGCCGTGCTGCCCGCCCTGGCCACCTACAAGGCCTGGTCCCTGACGCCGCTGGACCTGGGCGTGCTGGGCAGCTACGCGCTTGCGGGCATGTTCGTGGGCTCGTTCGCCGTGGGCATGATGAGCGACCTGATGGGCCGGCGCCGCATGCTGCTGCTTTGCGTCAGCCTGTTCTCGCTCACCATGATCGGCGCGGCCTGGGCGCCGACCCCGGCATGGTTCGGCGTATTCCGCTTCGCCGGAGGACTGTTCCTGGGCGGCGTGATTCCCGTGGCCGCCGCGCTCACCGTCGAATACTCGCCGCCGGCGCGCCGGGGCATCAACTACGGCCTGATGTATTCGGCCTATTCCCTGGGCATCCTGTTCGCCGCCGGCATCGCCATGTGGCTGCTGGCCACCCATGGCTGGCGCACCGTGGTCGGCGTGGGCGCCGTGCCGCTGGTGCTGGTGCCGGTGATGGCGATGCTGCTGCCCGAATCCCTCGAATACCTGCTGGCCAAGAAAAAGGACGCGCAGGCCGGGCAACTGGCGCAGCGCCTGGGCATCGCCTCGCTGGGCGCTTTCCAGCCCGTAGCGTCGCAGGCCCAGTCGACCCCGCGCGACATCCTGGCCGCCATCTTCGCGCCACGCCACTTGCGCGCCACGGTCTGCTTCTGGGCGGCCTTGTTCCTGGGCATCATGCTGGTCTACGGCCTGGGCACCTGGCTGCCGCAGATCATGCGCAAGAACGGCTACGACCTGGGTTCCAGCCTGTCGTTCCTGGTGGTGTTCAGCCTGACCTCGGCCGTGGGCGGCGTGATACTGGGCCAGTTCGCCGACAAGGCCGGCCCGCGCCGCATGGTGGCGCTGTTCTACGTGCTGGGCGCCGTGGGCATCTACTGCCTCACCCACAAGAACACGCTGCTGCTGAACTATTTCCTGGTGGGCCTGGCAGGCCTGGGCAGCATCTCTGCCTCGCTCATCCTCACCGGCTACCTGGCCAACTACTATCCCTCGTACGCGCGCGGCGCGGCCACCGGGTGGGCGCTGAGCTTTGCCCGCATCGGCGCCATCAGCGGCCCCATCGTGGGCGGCTACATCGGCAGCCTGAACCTGCCGCTGGCCCTGAACTTCGTGGTGTTCGCCGTGGCCGCCCTGGCCGCGGGGCTGCTCGTCATGCTTATCCCGCCCAGATACCAGCCGGCGTAATCGCGCGCGGCCGTCACAGGCCGCGCAGGCGCCGCAGCAGTTTGAGGCCTCGGCGCGTCACGGCCGAATACAGCTCGGCCGCCTTCAGGGCCCAGTCAACATGGCGCTTGTAGGGTTGGATCTCGATAGGAAAGTACGGCGCCAGCATGCGCGCCACCTGCTGCGGCGAAATATACGTATTGCTCTGCACCACTGCGAAGAGCCCGTCGCTGTCGGCGGCAAAATGGCGCCGCGCGTCCCAGGTCTTCATCTGTTCGGCGAGCCAGACGCTCTGGTCGGCATGCAACGCGGGCTGTCCGGGTTTCGGGCCGGTGTGATACGCGTCCTGCAACCCTTCGCGCTCGGCATTGAGCCAGTACAGCGTGTATTCGGTCCAGTCGATCATGTAGTGGCTTAGCAGCACGCGCCGCCACTCCTGCCCGTTCACCTCCTCGAGGCGGCGCTGCAGGTTCAGGCACAACGTGCGAGAGAGAATGGCGGGCGTCATCCAGATGCCCTCGCGCTCCAGGTGCGGATCGTCGATGCCCAGCAGTCTGGCCGACGCTTGCCAATAGCCCGGCACGTCGGCCGTGCGCGGCATGTAGTAGGTCAGGGCCTTGCCATCGACGATCAGGGTGTCCGCGGAAAACGGATGGGTGGCAAAGCAATCGGGGTCGAACACCAGGAAATATTCGGTGTCGATCAGCGCCGGCGCATAGAGCTTGATGATCTGCTGGCGATGCCAGTTGCGGATCTGGTGGCGTTGCGAAAACTCGGCGAACACCCCCATATGCAGCGACTCGTCGACCACCTCGATGGGAAAATCGGACCATGCCCTGGCATAGCCGCGGATTTCCTCGACCTCGTCGTGCGGCACGACCAGCACGAAGCGGGCAAAAAGACCGGGCGCGGCAAAATGGCGCAGCGAGGCGAACAGGATGTCGCAGCGGCCGATGTTGTCGGCGTAATGCCGGCCCCGGGTCTTGATGGGCAGGATGGCGCTGATCTGGGTCATGGCTGCCTTGGGCGCCCGACTAGGAATTCAGGAAAAAGCGGTAGAAAAACGCCGGAATATAGGCCCGGCGATAGGTCAGGGCAAGGCCCGCGATATTGCCGCCGTCTTCCAGCACCTGCTGCTTCAGGCCCTGGATCAGAGGCTTGCGGGTGACTTCGGCCCGCACGACCAGCACCACCGCGTCGACCAGCCCGGCATTCTCGATGCCGTAGAACGACTGCGTCGTCGATGGCGCGTGGACCAGGACGTACTCGTAGTCCTTGCGCAGGGCGTCGAACAGGGCGCTCGCATGCACCCACGAGGACAGCACGGCGCCTGCGCTGGGCCTGGCGATCGCGATGTTGTGCCGCGCGACCGGGTGCAGGTCCAGAGAAGGCATGGCCGCAACCGGGTCTGCATACGGCACGCCGCCGCTGGGCTCGACGTCCGGCCAGTCGATCACGCCCTTGCTGTCGGCCTGGCCGTAGGTGGATGCGCCCGCAATCCCGCTCATGTCCAGGATCAGCACAGGCCGGGTCGAGCGGCGCTCCAGCTCGACGGCCACGCCCTGGACGACGCGGCAGGTACCTTCGTCCTTGTTGGTGGCCAGCACCATGATCACCTTGGATGCCGCATCCGAACTGCCGTGGATGACCGACGCCAGCCGGCCATAGGCCTTATGCGCGATGCGCGCGTTCAACTTGACCTGGGCCGGATCAGGCGCATCCTGCGGCTTTTCGGGCTGCGCGGCGCCGCGTCGGCGGGCGCCGGCCCGGCGCATTATGATGGGCGCGCTCAGCACGGGCAGAAGCAACGAACGCTCGGCCTGCTCGGGGCTGAGGAAGGTCTCGCGCAGGCTGGCGAGCAGCAGCACGACCAGGGCGGAGACCAGCAGCGCGGCCACGAGGCTGGCCGCGACCAGCAGGCTGGTCGACACGCTGCGGCGCGTCGGC
>DAIDKG010000494.1 GCA_027450125.1 Bordetella sp.
CATCAAGGCCGTGCTGGCCGTGCAGGTGGATACGGCCACCAGCCTGAGCTGCGATGTCCAGGCGGTGCGCCACGCGATGGACGCGGCCGGCCATCCCGCGCTGCTGGTGGCCGACGCCGTGGCCTCGCTGGCCGCCATCCCTTTCGAGATGGATGCGTGGGGCGTGGACGTGGCCATCACCGCGTCGCAGAAGGCGCTGATGTGCCCGCCCGGCCTGGCCATCGTGGCGGCCAACGACAAGGCGGTCCGGCTCGCCCAGGCCACGCCCCGGTTTCAGCGCTACTGGGACTGGAACACCCGCATCGGCGACGAGTACTACACCAAGTTCTGCGGCACCATGCCCGAACACCATATGTTCGCGCTGCGCGCGGCGCTGGATCTGATCAAGCAGCGCGGCCTGCAGACCATCTTCCGTTCGCAGCGCATGTTGTCCGGCGCGGTGCACCAGGCCGTGGAGGCCTGGAGCCAGGCCGGGGCGCTAGCGTTCAACGTGTCCGCCGCGCCGGAGCGCGCCGTGACGGTGACCACGGTGCGCACGGCGCCCGGCATCGATCCGGACCGCCTGCGAACCTACGCGCGCGAGAAGCTGGGCCTCATGATTGCCGGCGGCCTGGGCAAATTGGGCGGTTCGGCCTTTCGCATCGGCCACATGGGCAGCATCAACGAACCCATGGTCCTGGGCTGCCTGGCGACCCTGGATCTGGCGCTCAAGGAACTGGGGTTGCCCCACGGCGAGGGAGCGGTGCAGGCCGCCATCGCGCATCTGGCGCGAGAGCGGGCGGCGGCATAGGTGCCGGCGATCCGTGCGCGGGCATGAAGAACGGGCGCCGCGGCGCCCGTTCTTCATGCCCGGAAAATCGGCATTTCCAGTGATGGTGATGGTATGTGGAGGGGATGCATCCTCCGGCCGGCGGAACCACGCCCCATTTGACGACGACTTGCGGTCCGTTGGGGTCCAGGGTGGCGGGCACGCTGTAGGTGCCGGTCCATTTGGCTTCTTTCATCGCGGCTGCGACCTGGGGCATGACCACGTCGGGCGTATCCGGGCTGGCATTGATGGCGACCAGCATGCCGCACGCCTTCAGCTGCTCGGGATCGACCCAGGGCGAGTCGTGCAGGTCGCCGTTGATCAGCACCTGAGCCTGCCGGCCGGAATGGATGGCGATGTTGCCGCCCAGCCAGGTGTCGGATGTGATGAAACGCAGCGGGGCGTGGACGTGGGAATACCAGGCGTGCTTGGCTGCCCGGGCGACGGCATGGCTGGGAAAATTCGAGCGGCCGGCTTTGCCCAGGATGCTGGCCAGGGGACCGCGGCCCACGGCATAGCCGGCGGCGGTCAGGAACTGGATCACCAGGACCGTGACCAGGACGGTCTTGATCAGGCGCCGATCGCTGTTTTCCGGGTAGAGCCAGAACACCAGCAGGCCCGTCATCAGGAAATAGGTGGTGGTCCAGTCGGCGATCATGCGCGTGCCGATGGCGATGGACACCGCGCAGGTCAGCACGAAGGGGACCAGAGCCAGCAGCAGGATGAAACGGCGATCTTCGGGACGCAGGTGGGCGGCGATGCTGGCGCCCGCCGCCTGGACCGGCATGGCCTGCCTGCGGCGCGCGCGCCGCATCAGGCCGCCGACGACCAGCATGGCGAGCAGCATCGGGGCCAGGCGCGCCAGGGTCGTGGTGAGCACATACCAGATGGCCAGCAGGTTGTCGGCGCGGCTGATGATGTCCGCCGAGTCGGCGGCGTAGTCCAGCGGATTGGCCCGGTCGTGCAGCACGTACTTCATGTGGTAGAGCCACATGGCATGCGGCAGCACCATCACGACCAGCAGCGCCGTGCCCGCCAGCATGCCCTTCCAGGTGCGGGCATCGCGCAGGCTGCCGCTACGCACCAGGTGCACGATGAAGATCAGGAACCACACAGCCATGCTGTATTTGGTCAGCGTGGCAAAGCCCGAGAACATGCCCAGCAGGATCCAGTCGCGCAGATGCTGGTAGCGCCAGGCGCGGTAGAGCATCCAGATCGATCCCGCCACCGACCACAGCTGTATGGTGTTGTGGTTGGACATCACGCCGCGCGTGGTGAAGTACGCGATGGGCATCGTCAGCAGCACGGCCAGCAGCGCATTGCGCTGGGAGGTGATTTCGCAGCCCAGCCGCCAGATGAAGTAGAGGCCCAGGGCGACGCTGAGCTGGGCGGCCAGGAAAGTGATCCAGATATGCCGCCCAAAGACGGACATCAGGGCGTAATGCACCCAGGAGGGCAGGGGCGGATGCTTGTAGTAGCCCCACTGGAAAACATTGCCCCAGACCAGTTCTTCCATGTTGTCCGCATCCGGGCCGCTCAGCAGCAGGCTGGGAAATGCGACCCAGAACAACAGGTTCAGGCCCAGGATCAACAGAAGCAGCGGTTGCAGCGAGGGGGCGTCCAGGGAGAAGATGGCGGCCAGCCGGCCGCGCGGCGCGGTGGTGGCGGGAACTGACGACTCCGCCTGGGGAGGTGCCAGAGATGGCGATAGGTCGGAATTTGTCTGCATGCGGGGCGTCGGCGGGTAAAAATAAACCCGGACGGCAAGTTCGGGCGTAAAGGGCGAGATTTTACTGTAATTTCAAATATTTGCGGCTCTCGGGGTGTCTGGGCGAGGTGAATTTTCCACTCGATTTTTCGCGCCCATCCCGCGGCAGCCGCAGGAAAGAAAACCCGGGGCGGGTAATATGCTCCGATTCAGGCCTATAGGGCCACAATTGAACGCTGTTGGTGCATACTTCGCAGCCTTGTCAGTTTTTCGGTGAAATCTTGACCTCGTCTCCTATCGATCAGCGCGCCGCCGATTTCGTTGCGCCGGCGCCGCCCCGCTCGGTCGACGGCCGTCCGCCCGTGCGCGGCCTAGTCAGCTGCGTCGTTCCCGGTCTGAACGAATCGGAGAACCTCAAGGTGCTGCTGCCCCGGTTGAGCGCGCTGCTGGAGCTGTGGTGCGACGGCTGGGAGATCATCGTCGTGGACGACGGCAGTACCGACGCCACGCCGGAACTCATGGCCGAATGGACCAAGACGCCCGGCGTGCGCTATGTGCAGCTGTCGCGCAATTTCGGCAAGGAGGCGGCGCTGGCCGCGGGCCTGGAGGAAGTCACCGGCGACGTGGCCATCAGCCTGGATGCCGACATGCAGCATCCGCTG
>DAIDKG010000495.1 GCA_027450125.1 Bordetella sp.
GAAGCCCAGCATCATGCTGTTCGACGAGCCTACCTCGGCGCTGGATCCGGAACTGGTGGGCGAAGTGCTCAACGTCATCCAGCGCCTGTCGCAGGAGCACGATCTGACCATGCTGCTGGTCACGCACGAAATGCAGTTCGCCAAGCAGATATCCGACCGCGTGTGCTTCTTCGACCGAGGCCATATCGTCGAGCAGGCTCCTCCCGAAACGCTCTTTACCGAGCCTCGGGAGGAGCGCACGCGCGCGTTCCTCAAGGGGTTTCTGGAAGCGGGACCGACCTGATCGAGGACGCGTGCAGCGGCCGGTGCCGGGCTACCGGGCGCCCGGCAGCCCGTCGCCGGGCTGGATGAAAGCGTCCAGCCCGGTGAGCGCAGCGTCGTTCTGCCTGGCTGCGATGTGTTCGGGCCGGGGCGACAGGCCGTACTTGGGCGGGTCCAGGCGGTTCTCCACGCTGTTGTAGACCATGAAGACATTGGCCCGCGGCCAGGGAGAGATGTTGCCGTTGGAGCCGTGCATGGTGTTGCAGTCGAAGAACACCACCGAGCCCGCGCCGGCCGTCATAGCGCGTATGCCGCCCTGCTCTGCCAGCAGCTGCAGGCTGACCTGATCGGGCACGCCGTACTCCTGCTTCCTGAGCGAACTGCGGTAATGGTCCTGCGGCGTCTTGCCCCGGCACGAAATGAAATGCCGGTGTGAACCGGGCATCAGCATCAGGGGCCCGTTGCAGGCATTGTTCTCGGTAAGCAGCAACGAACAGCTCAGGGCCCGCATGGCGGGCATGCCGTCCTCGACGTGCCAGGTCTCGAAATCGGAATGCCAATAGAATTGCTCGCCCTTGAAGCCGGGTTTCATATTGACCCGCGACTGGTGGATATACACCTCCGATCCCAGTATCTGGCGCGCCACGTCGATCAGGCGCCGGTCGCGCGCCAGGCGGCCCATCAGCGCGCTCAGTTCGTGCACACGGAACACCGAACGCAGCGCGTCGCTGCTGGGTTCGGTGATGGCCTCCTCGCGGCTAAGGATGGCGCGGTCCCGGCCCATGCGGCGGATCTCGCCCAGCAGCACCTGCACCTCCGCGGCAGAGAACAGGTCCTCGACCAGCAGGAAGCCGTCGCTCGCGTAGGCCGCCAACTGCCGCTGCGACAGCGCGCTGGCATAGTCGCCGTCGCCGTACACCACCGGTTCCTGCCGCGCGATGATCGCCGCGTCGCGGTCCGTGCGCGAATCGTAAAGATCGCTCATCGTCGTCGTCATCATGCGTCTCCTGCCTCAGGCCGCATCGGACATGGCCGGATACACGCCCTGGCCGTCATGCACCTCCAGTCCCGTAAGCGGCGGATTGAAGACGCAGATCACGCGCAGCGGCTCCTTGCCGCCTCGCAGCCAATGCTCGTCGTGCTGGTCCAGCGCATAGACCACGCCAGGGCCGAGGGCATATTTCTTGCCGTCGGCGATGGTCTCGATCTCGCCGTCGCCTTCTATGCACCAGACTGCCTCGAGGTGATGCTGATAATGAATGTGAGTCTCGCTACCCGGGAAGATCACCGTCTCGTGGAAGGAAAATCCCATGCCGTCCTTCTTGAGCAGCACGCGCCGGCTCAGCCACGTATCGGTCTTGACCTCGAGTTCGGTGCCGATCACCTCTTTCACGTTCCTTACTATCATCGTCGTTGCCCTCCGAATTTGAGTACCTTGCCCTGATGCCCCAGAACCTCCGCGGCGCTGCGCTCCAGGATTTCCAGCCCGCGCTCGAGCAATTCGTTTTCGATGGTCAGCGCCGGCAATACCTTGAGCACCTCGTCGTACGCCCCCGATGTCTCGATCACGAGGCCGTATTCAAAGGCTTTCGCCGCAATGCGGTTGGCCAGATTGCCTGCCTCGGCCGGCAGGGCCAGGCCCTGTATCAAGCCGCGGCCACGCACGCTCAACCCTGCCTGCGGATGCCCATAGGCCAGGTTCTCGAGCCAATTGCGCAGCAGGTCCTCCTTGCGCTGCGTCTGGGCGGCAAACGCGCCGTCCACCCAATAGCTGTCCAGCGTCTGGGCTGCCGTGACGAAAGCCAGGTTGTTGCCGCGGAAAGTGCCGCTGTGCGCCCCAGGCTTCCAGATGTCCAGCTCCGGCTTGAACAAGGCCAGCGACATGGGCAGGCCAAATCCGGACAGCGACTTGGACAGCGTCACGATATCCGGCTCGATGCCGGCCTGCTCGAAGCTGAAAAAGCTGCCGGTGCGACCGCATCCCACCTGGATGTCGTCGATGATCAGCAGCATGTCGTGGCGGCGGCAGAGGGTCGCCAACTGGCGCAGCCAACGCCAGGTGGCCACGTTCACGCCGCCTTCGCCCTGCACGGTCTCGACGATCACCGCGGCCGGATGATCCAGCCCGCTGCTCGGATCGTCCAGCAGACGCTCGAGATAGGCTGCGGTGTCGACATCGGGGCCCAAATAGCCGTCATAAGGAACGAAAGTGGTATTGCCCAGGGGCATGCCGGCGGCCTGGCGGAATTTCACATTGGCCGTCGCCGCCAGGGATCCGGCGCTGACCCCGTGAAAGCCATGCGTGAATGAAATGACGTTCTGCCTGCCCTTGACCTGCCGGGCCAGCTTGAGCGCAGCCTCCACGGCATTGGTCCCAGTCGGCCCGGTGAACTGCACCTTGTATTTCAAGCCGCGCGGCTTGAGCAGGACGCGCTCGAAAGTCTCGAGAAAATATTTCTTGGCGCTGGTCGCCATGTCCAGCCCGTGCACGACGCCGTCGGCGCCCAGATATTCGATCAGGCGCTGTTTGAGTACGGGATTGTTGTGCCCGTAGTTGAGCGTGCCCGCGCCGCTGAAGAAATCGATGTACTCGCGGCCCGTCTCATCGAACAGCAAGGACCCTCTGGCTTTTTCGAAAACGACCGGGAAAGACCGGACGTAGCCGCGTACCTCCGACTCCATCCGGTCAAATATGCTCAAGTCCATGGGGTTCTCCTTGGGGTTGCGAGGTCTTGCCGATAAAACCCGAGCGAACCTGGGTTGCGCTCGTGCAAGCCTCTTGCTTGAAATCCCGTAAAGGGGCTTTGGACCTGCCCACGCTAGAAGAGGCGCCGCACCTCTGGCATGAACAGACCCGGACGGCCGGGCTCACCGCGGCCGTGATACTGGAAAGATCGGAAGGGCCCGATGCGCAAGAGCCTTTCTTCCTCGTGCTCCTGCTGTCCGAACAGCTCGGGTCCGAACAGGGCGGAGTCGGTACAGTCTGCGTCCAGTTGCCGGGCCAGGCCGCCGAACACGGCGCGCGACGCGGCATTGCCGGGGCCGACGGTAGTCTCGATATAGCGGATCGCGCCTGCGGCAGGCCGCTCCAGCAGATGCCGCAGCATGCGCCGGCCCAGGCCGCGCCCGCGCGCGCGCGGATCCACCGCCACCTGCCAGACGAACAGAACATCGGGGTGACGCGGCGGGATGTATGCCGACACGAAACCGAGTACCTGCCCCGCCTGGTCCTCGGCCAGCACGCAGGTGTCGGCGTGATGCTCGCTCAGCAGCAGATAGGCATACAGGGAATTGAGATCCAGTGGCGGACACTGGGCGACCAGGCGATGTATGGCCCGGCCGTCGGTCTTGTCGATGGCGCGCAGGTTCAGGGCCTGCGCCGGTGCGGCGCGCTGCTCGCGTGCGAAGGGAGATGAATGGGCTGCATCCGCCTTGAAACTCATACCACCAGGCCTGATTCGGGAGGAGCTCCGCCGACGGCGACATCCAGGATGGGCGAACCGGACTCGTCCGGCGATTCGGGGGGCAGCACGCCTTGCGGTTCCATCAGATTGACGATGCGCTCGAGCGACAGGGTGATGGTGGCCTGCTCCAGCTCGGGCAGCGCCTTGAGCGCGTCGGCCAGCTTCTGCTGCAGCGGCGACGGCGTGTCCTTGGCCAGGGCGATGCCGGCGTCGGTGGCGGCCACGAAGACGATACGGCGGTCTTCGCGGCTGCGCTCGCGGCGCACCAGCCCCTTGTCTTCGAGGCGATCGAGTATGCCGACGACGGTGCTGGGACTGACGTGGATCTCGCGGCTGATGGCCGTGGCGGTCAGCGGCCCCAGGTCGATGACTGCGCGCAGGCAGACAAGCTGCGGCGCCGTGATGTGGCTGCAGGCGGCCAGCTGGCGCGAGTGCAGCGCAATGGACCGCGTGATGCGGCGCAAGGCGCGCAGGATGCGCAGGTCATAGTGCGGGTTGGCTACGGTGTCGTTCATGATGCGAGGAGCATCCTTTAATTTCACTACGATTAATTTCTACTCAAATGATATGTTCGCATAAATCCAAAGTCAACACCCTGGCGAAGAAAATCGGCCGGCAAGGCAGCAACCCGCAGGCGGGAAAGGCATTCGATTGTCCGTTAGGCCCGATCTTGCAGCTAAGATTCCATCGGTTTCAAATCACGAACCGGCTCGAGAAGCGCGGCAACGATGCCGTCAAGGAAGAACCCATCAAGATGAAGCGCTTACATAAAAACATTGTGATCGGCATCGTCGCCTTGTCGCTCCCCGTGGCTGCATGGGCTGCAGACAGCCGCTGGACGCGTATCGCCAGCGTGAAAACCGGAGACAATCTGATCACGCTCTATCTTCGGCTGGGCGCGCCCAAGACAGGCCCGCAGAGCGAAACGCATACCCGAGTGTGGGAGCTCTACAGCAATTCGGCATATCAAAAAACGAGCTCCACTGCATACAAGTCGGAAATCAACCTGCAGGACTACGATTGCGCGTCTGCAAAAGTCGCCACTCTGAGCCAGACCTTGTATGACGGCGAAATGGGAACTGGAAAAGTGTTGTCATCCCGATCCGTCCAGGGATATCCAAACTACAGCTACCCTGTCAACGGCACGCTCGAATACGTCGCCATGCAAGCGGCATGCGCTGCGGCCGGGCGCCGCTTTTAGCGCATTGTCGCGCAGGCCCACTCGACAAAAACTCGGCCCAAAAAAACGCCGCTCTTTCGAGCGGCGTAGCGTCCTGACGAGTCAGGGATTCTTGGTAGCCCCCCTCGGAGTCGAACCGAGCACCAACGGATTATGAGTCCGCTGCTCTAACCAAGCATGAGCTAGAGGGCCTTATAAGCGGTAGCCGATCTGCAAGGCTCGCGCCTTTCAGACCGGCATCGTGTACATCACTGCCCTTCCAGGAAGCTCTTGAGCTTGTCGGCGCGGCTGGGATGGCGCAGCTTGCGCAGCGCCTTGGCTTCTATCTGGCGGATGCGCTCGCGGGTGACGTCGAACTGCTTGCCGACTTCTTCCAGCGTCTGGTCGGTGCTCATTTCGATGCCGAAACGCATGCGCAGCACCTTGGCTTCGCGCGGGGTGAGCGAATCCAGCACCTCCTTGACCACGTCGCGCATGGAGCCGTGCAGGGCTGCGTCCGACGGCGCCAGCGTGGACGAGTCCTCGATGAAATCGCCCAGATGGGAATCGTCGTCGTCGCCGATGGGGGTTTCCATCGAGATCGGTTCCTTGGCGATCTTCAGGATCTTGCGGATCTTGTCCTCGGGCATGTCCATCTTCTGCGCCAGGGTCGCGGGATCGGGCTCGGCGCCGGTTTCCTGCAGGATCTGGCGGCTGATCCGGTTCATCTTGTTGATCGTTTCGATCATGTGGACCGGAATGCGGATGGTGCGGGCCTGGTCGGCGATCGAGCGCGTGATGGCCTGGCGGATCCACCACGTGGCGTACGTGGAGAACTTGTAGCCGCGGCGGTATTCGAACTTGTCCACCGCCTTCATCAGGCCGATATTGCCTTCCTGGATCAGGTCGAGGAACTGCAGGCCGCGATTGGTGTACTTCTTGGCGATCGAGATGACCAGGCGCAGATTGGCCTCGGTCATTTCACGCTTGGCCTTGCGCGCCTTGGCCTCGCCGGTGGCCATGCGCTTGTTGACGTCCTTCAGGTCCTTGAGCGGCAGCACCACGCGGGTCTGCAGGTCGATGAGCTTTTGCTGCAGTTCCTGCACGGCCGGGATCTGGCGTTCGAGCGTCACGGCGTAAGGCGGCTTGGCGGCGACCTGGTCGATGATCCACTGCAGGTCGGTCTCGTGGCCGGGGAATTCCTTGAGGAAATGCGAGCGCGGCATGCCAGCGCGGTCCACGCAGATGTGGAGCACGGCGCGCTCGAGCTTGCGCACTTCTTCGACCTGGTTGCGCAGCGTGTCGGCCAGCTTCTCGACCATCTTGGCCGTAAACCGGATGCCCATCAGTTCGTTCTGGATGGCTTCCTGGGCCTTGGTATAGGCGTCGGACTTGTAGCCGTCGCGTTCGTACGACAGGCGCATCTTGTCGAACTGCTTGACGACGGTATCGAATTTTTCGAGCGACTGCACGCGCAGGTCTTCGAGCTGCTTGCTCGACATGCCGCCGGCCGGGCCGTCGTCGCTCTCGTCTTCGTCGCCGCCGCTCACGCCGGCGCCGGCGTATTCCTCGCCGTCTTCGGGATCGACCAGGCCGTCGACGACTTCGTCGATCTGCGCCTGGCCCTCGCGCACGCGGGTGGCGTGGGCGATGATTTCGTTGATGGTGGTCGGGCAGGCCGAGATGGCCATGACCATGTGCTTGAGGCCGTCCTCGATGCGCTTGGCGATTTCGATTTCGCCTTCGCGGGTGAGCAGCTCGACCGAGCCCATCTCGCGCATGTACATGCGCACGGGGTCGGTGGTGCGGCCGAAATCGGAATCGACGGTGGTGAGCGCGGCTTCGGCCTCGTCCTCGACGTCGTCGTCATTGGAGGCGACCGGCGCGTTCTCGCTCATCAGCAGCGTGTCGGCGTCGGGGGCCTGGTCGTAGACCGCAATGCCCATGTCGCTGAAGGTGCTGATGATGCCGTCGATGGCCTCGGCGTCGACCAGATCGTCGGGCAGATGATCGTTGATCTCGCCATAGGTGAGGTAGCCGCGATCCTTGCCCAGCTTGATCAGCTGCTTGAGGCGGTTGCGGCGGGCTTCGTGCTCTTCGGGCGTGAGCGGGCCGCGCGACAGCAGTTCCTTGGCGTCCCCCTTGCCGCGCTTGCCGCCGCGCTTGACCGGCTTGAGCTCGGGCACGACTTCGCCTTCGCCGTCCATGGAGTCTTCGAAACTGTCCGATTCGGCGCCGGGATTCTTGGAGGGGCGTCCGGGCCGGCGGCCCGTGCCCCCGGTCTTGGGCGCGGCGACCAGTTCGGCCAGCTTGTCTTCGGCCTCGGCGGCCTTCTTGGCGCGCGGCGCCTTCTCGGCGTCGGCCTTCTTCACCGCCGTCTTCCTGGCGGCGGGCTTGGCCGGCGCGGCTTCCTTGACGGCCTTGGCTGCGGACTTGGCCGCCGGGGCCGCCTTCTTGGCAGCGGGCTTGGTCACGGCCTTGGCGGCCACGGCCTTGGTGGTCTTCGTGGCAGCCATGCTGCCGCCCTTCCTGGTCTTTTCTGCGTCGCTTGCCGAGGTGGATTTACCAATAGATTTGCTCATGAACTCGCTTCCGTCGTCGCACCCAGAACAAGGACGCACAATACGCCTTGAATCGAGAGACCATTAACCCAACATCCCGTCGCCCCGCGCGCCGCGCCAAAAACGGCGCGGCAATCAAAAGCGAGTAGGAAACCTTAAATTTTACCGCAATCAGCGTATTCCCGCACTCTTTAGGATAGCCATCCGACCCTGTAATTCCCGAAAGCGCTGGTGCGCCTCGTCAGTTTGCAGGCCCTGCCTGGCCAGGCGCTCCAGTTCGGCCCCGACCCAGTCGCGCTCGATGCGCCTGAGGGCATCGTTCCATTCGTCCTGCGGGTTGGGCAGGTCCTCCATGACCAGCACCACCGCTCCCAGGCCCTGCAAGGCCACACTGAGGTCGGAATCGGGTTCGCATGCCTGCAACAGCGCCCCGAGATGGCGGGCCCCGCTGGACTGCGCCAGCACGATCAGATCCCTGACCAAACCTAGTTGGGGATCATGATCCAGAACTTCAAGCTGCTGATCGCCCATGCCGTCCACCAGGTCCAGGTTGGCCAGCAACAGGCACAGCAGGCGCTTGGCCAGCGACGGCATGACGCGGCGGCCGACAAAACCGGCAGGCTTTTCGTCGCGCCGGCCGCGCCAGGGCCGCTTGCGTCCTCCTTGCGCCGAAAAGTCGCCGCCGCGCGCGCCCTGGGACTGCCCCGGCCACCCGTCCTCGCCTTGCCAAGGCTCGAAGTGGTCCGCATCCGACGGCATGCCGGGCGGCTCCCAAGCTGGCGGCGACGCGTCCACGTCCTGCCCGGCGTCGTGATCGGCGGGCTGCGCACGAGCTTGCGCGCCCTGCCCCGGCGCGGGCAAGGGCGCCCGCTGGGCCTGCCGCGCCTGGGCCTGAGCAAGAACCCGGGCCATCTCTTCAGGCGTAAGCAGCACCTGGCGGGCCAGCTCGCGCTCGATCTGCACCTTCAGGGCGCAGTCAGGTATGCTGGCCAGCAGGGGCGCCGCCTCATGCAGGCAGCTGGCCCTGCCCTCGGCTTCGCCCAGGTCGTGGTGCGAAGCCAGCTCATCGAGCAGGAAGCGCGACAGGGCCGAGGCTTGCGCCAGCGCGGACCGAAAGGCCTCGGCACCGAATTCACGCACATAGGAATCCGGGTCGTGCTCGGTCGGCAGAAAGAGAAACCGGATATTGATGTCGTCGCGCAGCACAGGCAGGCAGGCTTGCAGGGCACGCCAGGCCGCGCGCCGCCCGGCTGCGTCGCCGTCGAAGCTGAACACCACCCGGTCGCTGGCGCGCAGCAGCTTCTTGACATGATCCGGCGTAGTCGCGGTGCCCAGGGCGGCCACGGCATTGGCAATGCCCAGCTGCGCCAGGCCCACCACATCCATATAGCCTTCGACCACGATCACCATGCCGGCTTCGCGTATGGCCTGGCGCGCCTCCCACAGGCCATAGAGTTCCTGGCCTTTGGAGAAGATCGGCGTTTCGGGGGAATTGAGATACTTGGGCTTGCCGTCGCCGATGATGCGCCCGCCGAAACCGATCAGGCTGCCCTTGGCGTTGCGGATGGGAAACATCACCCGCTCGCGAAAGCGATCGTAGCGCCGCCCGTCCTCCGACTCGATCACCAGACCCGATTCGACCAGCACGGGATCGGCGTAGTCCTCGAACACCTTGGACAGGCCGTGCCGGTCGGTCCCCGACCACCCCAGGCCGAAATGCGCCGCGATCTCGCCTGTCAGGCCGCGCTGCTTGAGGTAGGCAATGGCCTGCGGCGAGGCGCGCAGTTGCTTCAGATAGTAGGCCTGGGCCTGATCCAGCACCTGCGTATGGCGCGACACCTCGGCCTTGCGGCGCACCGTCTCGGCCTGCTGACGCGGGCTGCGCGGTTCTTCCGGCACGGTCATGCCGACCTGGCCAGCCAGCGTGCGGACCGCCTCGGGGAAACTGGCGCCGGTATGCTCCATCAGAAAACTGATGGCCGTCCCGTGCGCGCCGCAGCCGAAGCAGTGATAGAACTGCTTGGTGGGGCTGACGGTGAACGAAGGGCTTTTTTCGTTGTGGAAAGGGCACAGGCCGAGCAGATTGGCCCCGCCCTTGCGCAGCTGCACATAGCGTCCGACCACGTCGACGACGTCGACGCGGGCCAGCAGGTCCTGGATGAATGACTCGGGGATCAAATGACTTGGCTGATTGGTTTTCGTCTGCCAGCGGGCTGCATGCGGCCCGCTGGCCGGCTCCATGCCCTGGGGCGCAGGGCTAACGATATCTCAAATGACCGTAAAAACAATCGCGCCTGGCTGGGCCAGGCGCGATTCGGCTTGCTGCTTGTCGCCACTGCGGCCGGCTGGGCCGCCCGCTTTTTAGTACATGCGGGGGGGCAGTTGCTGGCTGCGGATGCGCTTGTAATGGCGCTTGACGGCAGCGGCCAGCTTGCGCTTGCGCTCGGCGGTGGGCTTTTCGTAGAACTCGCGGGCGCGCAGTTCGGTGAGCAGGCCGGTTTTTTCGATGGTGCGCTTGAAGCGGCGCAGGGCGGCTTCGAAGGGCTCGTTTTCTTTCAGGCGAACGATGGGCATGTCGGTACCAGTAAAAATATCGGGGGAATTACAAGCGCGCGGGAGGCCGTACGACCATCGACCGCGCGCGGCGAAAATTCAAAAAACGCGCTATTGCGCTTGTACTGCTCGGGGGCCGGCCTGCCCTTGGGTCATCACCACCTAAATATTGGCCGAAAAATCAATCAGCCTTAAATTCTACCATGCTTCGAGCCGTGTTACCACATGCGGAAAAACTCGAAGCCGGCGATGAGAAAGCCGATCATTCCGAACACCAGCGCCATGCCCAGGATCGCCAAGCCGGCAAGCGCCAGGGGGCTTCTACGCGGCGGCTGCTTGTCCATGGCGCTACCCCTGCGAGCCCTTGCGGATCCACGACTCGAGCTGGTGCGGCCGCAGGCTGTCGTATTCTTCGAAGGGCTGATGGATCCAGGGATTGGTGGGCAGCTTGTCTACATAGTAGTCGGGCTGCACCT
>DAIDKG010000496.1 GCA_027450125.1 Bordetella sp.
AAAATGATCGTGGAATATTGCAGCGCGGCGGTCAGCAATGGCGCGCCCTTGCCGAAAGCCCGGGTGTGCGCCAATTGCACCAGCAGCCCGATGGCCCCGACGCCGAACAAGAGACTGACGTAGGCCACCCAGTCAGGATGGCCCCAGCCTTCCAGCGCAATGCCCACGACGCTGCTCAGGCAGACCGCGATCGAAAAGAACAGCACCGTGCGCCATTCCGGCTCGCCCACGCGGCCCAATTCGCGTAGTTGCAGCATGGCCACGGCAGTAGCCATGCCGGCGACCAGTCCGAGCAAGGCGGGCTGCCACTGATCGGGGGTGACGCTGGGCCGCAGCACCACGATCACGCCCAGAAATCCCAGCGCCACGGCCGCGATGCGCAGCGGATCGCGCCGCGCGCCGCCCCAGCCCAGCATCCAGCAGCCGATGAAAAGCGGCGAGGTGTAGGTCAGGCTGGCGGACGTGGCCAGCGGGAGGTGCTCGACGCTGTAGAAACCCAGCCACATCGAACCCAGGCCGGCCACATTGCGCCATATATGCAGGCGCCAGGTCGGCGTGATGACGGGCTGGTGCCTGGCCCGCGCCCAGAAAAGCAGCAGCAGGACCGACGGCGTGCCGCGGAAAACGATGATCGCGGCCAGGGATGCGCCATGTTCGGAGGCGAGCTTCACACACGAGCCCATGACCGCGTACATCGCGCAAGCCAGCAACATCCAGAGAGCCTGCATGGGAACGGCGCAATTATCGAAACGCATTGAAGGAGTTGAAAACTATACCCGTGGATTTAAATTCAGTTTATGGTAAGAATGTCATTTCGCAATCGCCCACCTCCCGACGGAATCGAGTCCGCATATGAAACGCGTCTTTCTCTTCATCCTTACCAACCTCGCCGTACTGCTGGTGCTGTCGGCCGCGTTGCGCATCCTCGGCGTCGACCGCTTCCTGTCGGCGCAAGGCCTGAACCTGCCCATGTTGCTGGCCTTCTCTGCCGTGGTCGGCTTTGCCGGCGCGCTGATCTCGCTGCTGATGAGCAAGCCCATGGCCAAGTGGAGCACCGGCGCGCACGTCATCGACCCCAGCGCTCCACGCAGCCAGACCGAGGCATGGCTGGTCGGCACGGTGCACCAATTGGCCGACCGTGCCGGCATCGGCCGACCCGAGGTGGCCATCTACGAGGGCGCAGCCAACGCGTTTGCCACGGGCGCTTTCAAGAACGAAGCGCTGGTGGCGGTGTCCACCGGACTGCTCGAAAGCATGAACGAAGAGGAGGTCACCGCCGTGCTGGGCCACGAGATCGCGCACGTGGCCAACGGCGACATGGTCACGCTCGCCCTGATCCAGGGCGTGGTCAACACCTTCGTGGTGTTCCTTGCCCGTGTGGTGGGCTATGTCGTGGACCGAACCGTGCTGCGCAGCGAACGCAGCGAAAACAACGGCGGTACCGGGATCGGCTATTTCGTCACGGTCATGGTCTGCGAGATCGTGTTCGGCCTGCTCGCCTCGATCATCGTGGCCTGGTTTTCGCGCCAGCGCGAATTCCGCGCCGACGCCGGCTCGGCGCAACTGCTCGGCTCGAGCCAACCCATGATCCGCGCCCTGTCGCGCCTGAGCGGACTGCAGGCGGGCGAACTGCCCAAATCCTTCGAGTCGTCGGGCATTACCGGTTCGAATGGCCTGATCGCCCTTTTCGCCTCGCATCCGCCCATCGAGACGCGCATCGCCGCTCTTCAAGGAAAGACGGCATGATGATAATCTTGTCCGATATCGCGGGATGCGCGCGCATCCCGCCCACATGCCGTCATCATAAGAAACGGGCACATGAATCGGGCACACAAGGTAGCGGGGCTGGCCCTTCTCGTCGCAGCTGCACTGGCGCTGCTCATCATCCAGGCCCTGTGGCGACCCTTCGAGTTCCATCATGCGCCTGAAAAACCCCAGGTCTACGATGTCCACATCGACATCGATCGGCCCGATGCCATCATCGACAGCGCGGCCCTTTCACGCCTGCCGCGAGACATCATTCGGGTGCCCCTGCTGCAATCCCTGCTGACCCAGGACTTCGTCGACTACTACGAAACGCACCCCACTCGGCTCTCGGCCGAAGGCGCCTTGCGTCGCTTCGCGTTCGAGCACAATCTGGATTGGCGCGACAGCATCATCCGGCAGATCTTCGACGAGCCCGCGCGCGTGCTGCTGTGGCGTTCGCCTGACCGGCGTCTCGGCCGCTGGATGATATCGATGCGGCGCAACGGTATCGCCAGGCTGGTGCAGGCGATAGGCAACGTCGCCGCGTCGGACTCCCAACTGTCCCGCATCGCCAGGCTGCCCGACGGCACGCCGGTATACGCCATCCACCTGGCCATCGATCACACGCTGATCTACGCGGCCAAGGGCGACCGGCTGGTCATCATGTCCGAGCCCGGCATGCTGCTGGACAATGCCAACGAGCCGATCCGCGCACGCGTCAAGACCGTGATGCGCATGCTGGACGGCGACGCGGACCAGGCCCTGCGCAGCTACGGCCTGGATCATGTGCCGCCCGTGGGCAACGGCCACAGGCTGGTCGTTTCGGTCAATTATCTTTCCTTCGGCTACCAGGCATTCTTTACCGGCATCGATGCCCTGCGCTTCGATTTCGCGCCGGCTGCCAACGGTGGCCAAAGCACATGGAGCACCTGGGCGCTGGTCGCGCCCGACCGCCTGCCACAGGGCTGGAACAGTGCCGATCTGTGGCATGCCCTGCCCGCCGGCCCCGCGGCCTGCGCCAGCCTGCCGGTGGACTGGACCGACGCCGCCAAGTTGCTCGCCCAGCTGGGCGACGCAGGCAGGCAGGCTGCGCCCGTATTGAGCAAGGCCTTTGCCGGCCCGGCCGCCGTCTGCTGGTATGCCAAGTCGTCCCTGGTTGCGCCGGTATTCGTGGCCCGGATCTCGCCCGGGACGCAGCGCGACCCCAAGCAACTGGACGCCCTCCGGCAGGCAATGGGAGCGGAACTCTTTCCCCAGGCCATTGGCGCGTACGAAGCCAAGGCCGACAGCCAGGAGGGCTACCGCCGCTTGCCGGTGCAGGCAAATCGCGACGATGCTGCCGGCGTCTGGACCTGGATGCGGCCGGTAAGCGCCCTGGCGGGAACGGCCGTCAGTGCCGGCGCACCCTTTGCCAGGCAGCTTTCCACGCCGCGCTACTTCCCGGTCACCCTGGCCTTGACGCCACGCTATGCGATCTTCTCCCCCGATGCCCGGCTGGTGGACGACACGCTGGCCGTACTCGGCAAGCGCTATCCCGCGCTGGCCGACACCATCGCCCCGGCCCGACTGGCGGGCACCGTGGCCGTGATCGCGCCGTCCGAGGCGGCGGCGATGGCCCAGCGCGAGGTCATCCTCGCCCTGCCCCCCGACCAGGAACCCATCTTCCGCAACGCCGCAAACACCTATCTCTTTCCCAGGCTGCACGCGTTCGCCCGGTATCCACCCCTGACCCTGAGCCTGCCCGATGCGCCTCTGCCGTCCAGAGCCGGCTGGGTGAAGGTGGACTGGCATACCGAAAGCGGGAAGTGACGATGCGCCGGCGCTTTCTTTCGATTTGCGCGGCATCCGGCCTGGCGGCGGGGCTGACGGGCGCCTGCGCCGGTCCGGCGCAGGCGCTGCAGG
>DAIDKG010000497.1 GCA_027450125.1 Bordetella sp.
CTCCCGCCGGCGCAGCTCGACGCGGCGGATCTTGCCCGAAATGGTCTTGGGCAGGTCGCTGAACTGGAGCCGGCGGATCCGCTTGTACGGCGCGAGCTTCTCGCGCGAAAAGCGGAACACCTCGCGCGCCAGTTCGGGGCCGATTTCGTAGCCCTGGCGCACGATGACGTAGGCCTTGGGCACCGACAGGCGCAGGGGGTCGGGACTGGGCACGACAGCCGCTTCCGCGATTGCTTCGTGCTCGATCAGCACGCTCTCCAGCTCGAACGGGCTGAGCCGGTAGTCGGACGATTTGAATACGTCGTCCGAGCGGCCGACATAGACCAGATAGCCGTCGTCGCGGCGCAGCGCGACATCGGACGTGTGATAGTAGCCGTTGCGCATGGCGTGCTCGGTACCCTGAACGCTGTTGGCGTAGCCGGTCATCAGGCCGAGCGGGCGATGGGCCAGGGGCAGTGCGATCTCGCCCTCGCCGGCCGGGCGATCGTCCGCGTCGACCAGCTCGACGTGGTATCCGGGCAGAGGCCGTCCCATCGATCCGGCAACCACCGGCTGGCCCGGCTGGTTGCCGATCTGGCAGGTGGTCTCGGTCTGGCCATAGCCGTCGCGGATCGTGATGTTCCATGCATGCCGCACGCGCTCGATGATCTCCGGATTGAGCGGCTCGCCCGCGCCGACGAGTTCGCGCAGTTTTACCGGGTAGGAGGCGAGCGGCTCCTGCACCAGCATGCGCCAGACGGTCGGCGGCGCGCACAGCGTGGTGACTTCGCAGCGCACGAGCACGTCCAGCGTGTCCTTGGGAACGAAGCGGGCGTAGTTGTAGATGAACACGCAGGCCTGGGCGTTCCAGGGCGCGAAGAAGCAGCTCCATGCGTGCTTGGCCCAGCCCGGCGAGCTGATGTTCCAGTGCACGTCGCCCGGCTGCAGCCCGATCCAGTACATCGTCGAAAGATGCCCGATCGGATAGCTCTGGTGCGTGTGCTCGACGAGCTTGGGCTTGGACGTGGTTCCCGACGTGAAATACAGCAGCAGCGTGTCGGTCGCCTTCGTCGGGCCGTCGGGCGTGAAGGATGCGCTCGCGTCGCAGGCGCGGCCCAGGTCGATCCAGCCCTGCGCGGTGCCCGGTTCCGCACCGACTGCGAAGCGTTTGACCGCGGCGTCGAGCGCATCGAATTTGGCCAGTTCCGCCGCGTCGACGACGACGAAGCCGACGCCTCCGGTCTGCACCCGCTCGCGCACGTCGTCGGGCGACAATTGCGTCGTCGCGGGCAGCACTACGGCGCCCAGCTTCATCGCGGCAAGCATCACGTCCCAGAGTTCGACGCGATTGGGCAGCATGAGCAGCAGGCGGTCGCCGCGTCCGACGCCCTGTTCCCTCAGGAAGTTGGCCATGCGCGAGGAGCGCTCGGACATCTGCGCGAAGGTGAAACGGGCGCCGGCGCCCGCCGGGTCGTCGACGATCCACAGGGCAGGGCTGTCGTTGCCGCGCGCCATGACGTCGAAATAGTCGAGCGCCCAATTGAATGGGCCGACCTCGGGCCAGGAAAACTCGCGGTAGGCGCGCTCGTAGTCCGTTCGATGGCGCAGCAGCAGGTCGCGCGCGTCGAGGAAGGCCTGCGCGGAAGGCGAGTAGCTTGTCATCGTTGTCTCCCTGGCGCGCTTGCGCGCCTTGTCGTGGTCGATTTTCGTGCGAGTATAGGTATTCGGTTATACACAGGATAGGCATTAAAAAGCCCATCCGATATGCAAAAAAGCACAAACATCCCCGGCCACGGCAAATGAATCTGCGCGACTTCAAGATCGACATCCCGGACGACGATATCGAGGACCTGATGCGACGCCTGCGCGCCGCGCGCCTGCCGGCTGCCCTGGATGCACAGACATGGGACGATGGCGCGAGCCTGGCCTTCATCCGGCGGCTGCACGATCATTGGTCGAACCGCTTCAACTGGCATGAGCAGCAGGCGCGCCTGAATCGCCTGCCGCAATACCTGGCCAGCATCGACGGGCTCGACCTCCATTTCATCCATCAACCCGGCAAGGGGCCGGCGCCGATGCCGCTGGTGCTTACCCACGGATGGCCTGGTTCCTTCATCGAAATGGAGCGCGTCATCCCCTTGCTGGCCGATCCGGCTGCGCATGGCGGCGATCCGGTCGATGCTTTCCACGTCGTCGTGCCGTCCTTGCCCGGCTTCGGTTTCTCCGCACCGCCGCAGGGGCCGGGCGTCGGCGCGCGGCACGTCGCCCAGCTGTGGCGCGAACTGATGCAGGGCCTGGGCTACGAACGTTTCGGCGCACAGGGCGGGGACATCGGCGCGAGCGTCTCGGCGTGGCTGGCGCGCCGATTTCCTGAGCAGATCATCGGTACACACCTCAATTACATCCCCGGCAGCTACCGGCCGCCGCTCGGCCCCGGCCAGCCACCGGTGACGGCGCGGGAGCAAACATACCTTGAGGCCGCGGCGGCCTGGGCGGGCGAGCATGGGGCTTACGCGGCCCAGCAGGGCAGCAAGCCGCAGACCCTGGCCTATGCGATGACGGACTCGCCGATGGGGCTGGCCGCATGGATCGTCGAGAAATTCCGCGCATGGAGCGACTGCGGCGGCGATCTGGAGCGCGTTTTTTCCATGGATGAGCTGCTGGCCAATATTTCTCTGTACTGGTTCGGCCGCATGCTCGACGCCTCGTTTCGGATCTACAAAGAGAACCGGCTGCAGCCGCTCGCCTTCGAGGCGGGAGAGCGCGTCGCGCCCGCCCTGGGCGTGGCCGCCTTTCCTCGCGAGCTGCCGACACCGCCGCGTTCGTGGGTCGAGCGCGTCTTCGATGTGCGGCGCTGGACCGAGATGCCCAGGGGCGGCCACTTTGCGGCCATGGAGCAGCCGCAACTGTTGGTGGACGACATCCGCGCCTTCTTCCGGCCGCTGCGCAAGCGCCGGATGTGACTTGCCCTGCGGTGCCGCGCGATGGCAGGCCTTAGCGCGGCTGGCGCTCGCCCGAGCGGGGCAGCGAACTGAAATAGGCCGCGATATTGGCGATGTCCTGGTCGGACAGCGGCTGGGCCATGGCGTTCATGACCGGGTTCTTGCGGTCCTGGCCGCCCCGGTAGTCCCGCAAGGCATTTTCCAGGTAGCTGCGGTCCTGTCCGGCCAGGCTGGGCGTGCCCGGAATTTGCGAGATGCCGTTCGCATTGTGGCAGGCAAAGCAGACGGCGGCTCGTTGCCGGCCCGCGGCGATCTGGATGGCGGTTGCGTCCGGCTGTTGGGCATGGACCCGGGGCGCGGCCAGCAGCAAGGCCAGCAGTGCGCCGCGCATCGCCGTCCGGGTGGCGTGGCGCCGGTCTAGATGATGCTGTTGCGAACCCATACGGCAATTCCATAGATGAAGAAAACGGCGATCCACAGCCCCAGGATGGCAACGGCCGCATTGCCCAGGCGGGCGACGCTTCTGTCGGCCGTGTAATGCCCCTGGACCCGGCCGCAGCGGTAGAGCAGGACCAGATAGAACCCGCCGACCAGCCCGCCCACCCCGACGAGCGTGGCGAAGAAAAGCAGGGTTGACGGCCAGTCGGGGTGCATGGGGTAGTTGCCGATCTCGTAGCCGTAGCGCGCGAGGGACACTGCCCGGAT
>DAIDKG010000498.1 GCA_027450125.1 Bordetella sp.
GACCGCCATCGCCCTGTTGAAGGGCCTGGGGGCGCAATTCGGCGCCTGGCCCGCCATGACGGTCAGCCGTACCGCCCTGGTCTACGGCACCCGCATCCTGCCCGGCGTTCCCAACGGCGCCCTGTTCGCCGCTCACCAGGGTCGACAGGCCCTAATCGAAGTGCATGAGCGCAGTCCGGCCGTACTGGCCCTGCGCCCTCATCGATCGCTTCAAGAGAGGGTGGGTTGTGCGGCAGCCGCGGCGCCTCAGCCCAGGTCCAGGGTGGCGATCACCGGCGCATGATCCGAAGGCTGTTCGTTGCCGCGGGGGCCCTTGTCGATGACGCAGGCGGTGCAGGCCGACTTGAGCGGGTCCGAGAGCAGGATGTGGTCGATGCGCAGGCCCGCGTTGCGCTTGAGTGCGAACTGGCGGTAGTCCCACCAACTGAAGGACTTGGCCGGCTGTTCGAAGAGGCGGAAGGCATCGGCCAGGCCCAGGTCCAGCAGGCCGCGAAACGCGGTGCGCTCGGGCTCGGAAACCAGCACCTGGCCGACCCATTTTTCCGGGTTGTGCACGTCCTCGTCGGCCGGGGCGATGTTGTAGTCGCCCAGGATGGCCAGGCGCGGATGCGCAGCCATTTCGGCCTGCAGCCAGCGGCGCAGGGCGGCGAACCATTCGAGCTTGTAGGGGTATTTCTCCGAATCCAGTGCCTGGCCGTTGGGGCAGTAGGCGCAGATCACGCGCATGTCGCCCACCGCGCTGGGCAGGGTCACCGCGATCACGCGCTGCTGCGGATCGTCGAACCCGGGGATGTTGCGCACCGCAGCCTGGCCCGGCTGGCGCGACAGCACGGCCACGCCGTTGTAGGTCTTCTGGCCGGCCCAGGCGGCGTGATAGCCGATATCGGTGAAAGCCTGCAGCGGGAACTTGTCGTCGGCGAGCTTGAGCTCCTGCAGGCACAGCGCATCGACGGGATTGGCGGCCAGCCAGTCCAGCACCTGGGGCAGGCGTACGTTCAGGGAATTGACGTTCCAGGTGGCGAGTTTCATTTGAGGCAAGAATGTTTATTTTTCAATTGCTTATTTTCAGGAATCAATGGGATTCTACCTTTGGCCATCCGCCCGGCCACCTGGATTCCTTTCGGCAAGACGCCGATCTTTGAACGCCCCGCAAGATACGGCAGATGCGGCCGCGCGATGGCTCGACGGACTCTGGCCTTTTTATTCTCTACCATGTCTGCCCGGTCGCGTTGCCCAGATCCAGCCCGGCGAACAGGTCCGCCAGGGTAGGCACCGACCGGGCCGGCCAGATGGCGCTCAGATTGAAACTGGGCAGGTCCTGGCCGTCGCGCACCTCGCAAAAGCGTACCCCGCGAAAATCCAGCGACCGTATCCAGCTTGGCAGCAGGGCCACGCCGCAGCCGCCGGCAACGCAGGCCAGCACGGTGAGCGTGCGGTTGGCCTCCTGCGACACCACGGGCTCCAGGCCGGCCTTGCGCAGGGCATCGAGAATGCCGGCATATAGCACCGGCAGCTGGTTGCGCGGATACAGCACCAGGCCCGCCTGGGCGATCCGCGCCAGCGGCACGCAGCCGTCGTCATCGACCTGGAAGTCGCTCGGCACCGCCGCCACCAGCCGATCGCGCAGCAGCAGACGCTCGCGCATGCGGCCGGCCACGGCTACCGGCGTGTGCATCAGGCCGATATCGATGGCGCCGCTGGCCAGGGCCTCGGCCTGTTCGGCGTTGCTCATCTCGCGCAATACCACCTGCACGCCCGGTGCCGTGCGGCGCAGTGCGCGCAGCGCACGCGGCAGCATGTCGAACAAGGCCGAGGACACCAGGCCTATGGTCAGGCGTCCTGCGCTGCCGCGCGCGATATCGCGCGCCCGCTGTGCGGCGGCATCGATGCGGGTCACGCTGATGCGCACATCTTCCAGGATGGCCTGGGCCGCGGGCGTGGGTAGGGCGCCGCGGCGCGATCGATCGAACAGTTTCACGCCCAGTTCCTGCTCCATGCGGCTCAGGGACTGGCTGAGCGCCGGCTGGGCCATGCCCAGCCAGGCGGCCGCGCGGCTGACGCTGCCGTGCTCGACCACGGCCAGGAAGTGTCGCAGGTGTCTGGTTTCCATATTGAATCGATATGAATAAATGATTTATAGACTATATGGCGTTATACATGGTCCTGCCTAGAATGGACTCGGTAACGCACATGCGCGACCGCTTCCATTGGAGTTCCCCCGCTTGTTCCCGACCGCCGACTTCGGCCGACCCGGCATTCTCTGCATCGACACGCACGCCCATGTCTTCGAGCGCGATCTGCCTCTGGCAGACGGGCGCCGCTACACGCCCGACTACGATGCCTTGCCGTCCGACTACCTCGCGCTGCTCGATGCCCACGGCCTGAGCCGCGGGGTGCTGGTGCAGCCCAGTTTCCTGGGCACCGACAATCGCTACCTGGTGCAAGTCCTGGACGCGCATCCCCAGCGCTTGCGCGGCGTTGCAGTGGTGGATCCGCTGATCTGCGAGGCGCAATTACGGGACCTGGAGCGGTCCGGCGTTACAGGCATGCGCTTGAACCTCTTTGGCCTGACCGACCCGCCGCTGTCCCGGCAACCCTGGCGCGCGCTGCTCGAGCGCATCCATGCGCTGGACTGGCATGTCGAGGTCCATACCCCGGCCGAACGCCTGCCCGCCGTCCTGCCTGCCTTGCTCGAAACCGGCTGCCGGATCGTGATCGACCATTTCGGCCGTCCCGGCGCGGCCGGCGATATGGCGCCCCTGCTGCGCCATGCCGCAACGGGCCGGGTCTGGGTGAAACTCTCGGCCCCTTATCGCAACTGGGCCGATGACGGCGCCGGCCACGTGGCCGCCCGTAAGGCCGCGCGCGCCTTGCTCGATGCCTTCGGCGCCGAACGGCTCATGTGGGGCAGCGACTGGCCGCACACCGAGCACCGGGATCGCACCTGCTATGGCGCCAGTCTTGCGTGGCTGGCCGAATGGCTGGACGACCCTGTCCTGCTGGAGCGCGTATTGGCAGACACGCCCAGCGCCTTTTTCAAATTCCAACAACGAGGAGACTTGCCATGACGCTGTTCACCCGATTGAGTTCGACTGTAATGCGCCGCTGCGCGGCCCTGGCCCTGGGCGCACTGGCGCTGGGTTCGGGCGCCGCGCACGCCGGCTATCCCGATCATCCCATCACGCTGATCGTGACCTATCCGCCCGGGGGCACCGTCGATGCGGTCGCGCGCATCATCGCGCCCACGCTGTCGGCCAAGCTGGGCGAACCGATCGTGATCGAGAACCGGGGCGGCGCCGGCGGCATGATAGGCGGATCGGTCGTGGCGCATGCCAAACCCGACGGCTACACGCTCATGCTGGACGCGTCGAACTATGCGCAGAATCCGGCGCTGTACAGCAAGATGCCCTTTCATACCCTGGCCGATTTCGAGCCTGTCTCGCTGCTGATCCGCGTGCCCAACGTGCTGGTCGTCACGCCAAGCTTCGACAAGGTGCATACGGTCGCCGATCTCATCAAGCTGGACAAGGCCAATCCGGGCAAGCCGATCTCTTTTGCCTCGGCGGGGCCGGGTTCGGCGCAGCATCTGGCCGGCGAGTTGTTCAACCAATTGGCGGGCACGCATCTGCAGCACATCGCCTACAAGGGCGGCGGCCCGGCCATGATCGACGTCATGAGCGGACAGGTGCCGGTGATGTTCGCCAGCCTGGGCTCGGCCTGGCCGCACATCAAGGACGGCAAGCTTCGCGCCATCGCCGTGGGCGGCACCACGCGCTCCCCGACGATGCCCGATCTGCCGACCATCGCCGAGTCGGGCGTTCCCGGTTTTGCAAGCTACGAGTGGAACGCCGTCTTTGCGCCGGCGGGCACTCCCGCTCCCGTCGTGGACCGCTTGTCCCGGGCATTGGCCGAGACGCTCAAGACGCCTTCCGTCGCGGCGGCGCTGACCGGATTCGGCGCCGAGATCATCGCTTCCTCACCTGCCGGCCTGGACAAGTTCCGGCGCGCCGAAATCGAAAAATGGCGCAAACTGGCCAAGACGGCGCACATCTCGCTCGACTGAAGAAGGCACTCCCGGCGAACGCCGCGGCTACCGTCCGAGCAGGTCGCGCAAGGCCGCGTCCAGGTCCGGGAATCGAAAGCGGTACCCGGCGTCCTGGGCGCGGCGCGCGAGCAGGCGCTGTCCGCCGAGCACCAGACCCGACAGCTCGCCCAGTCCCAGGCGCAATGCCCAGGCGGGCACCGGCAGGCACGCGGGCCGGTGCAAGGCGCTTGCCAGGGAGCGCGTGAAATCGGCGTTGCGCACCGGCTGCGGCGCGCAGAGGTTGTAGGGGCCGCGGCTGTCCGGGTGCTTGAGCAGGAAATCGATCAAGCCTGTCGCATCGTCCAGATGGATCCAGGGCAGCCATTGCCGCCCGCTGCCCAGCCTTCCGCCCAGGCCGAGCCGGAACGGCAGGCGCAGGCGCGCGAGCATTCCGCCCTGGGCGGACAGCACCGACGCCGTGCGCAGCAGCGCCACCCGCGTTTGCGCGGTCTCGGCGCGCCGCGCCTCGTCCTCCCAGGCCGCACACAGGCGGCTGCCGAAATCGACCGGACTTCCCCCCGCGACGTCGGACTCGTCGATCGGATCGTCGCCCCTGTCGCCGTACCAGCCTGCCGCCGAGCCGGACAGCAGGACCTGCGGCGGCAGCGGCAGCGAGCCCAGCCGTTGCACCAGCTCGCGC
>DAIDKG010000499.1 GCA_027450125.1 Bordetella sp.
TCGTGGTGATCTATGCCGAGAACCGCAGCTTCAACAATCTGTTCGGCAATTTCCCCGGCGTGCAGAAGCCGCTGTCCGCGCTCGAGGCCGACGACTACAGGCAGCTGGACCGCGACGGTACGCCGCTGGCGACGCTGCCGCCGGTATGGAAGGGCCTGGTGCCGCACGAACAGACGGTCAATCACGTCAAGTACCACGTCCCCCAGGACGCGCCATACATGACGGGGCTGTACAACGGCCCCTTCGCGCTGCGCGGCCCTGGCGGCGAGTACCTGCCGCAGGGCGTGGTCACGCGCGATCTCTGGCACGTGTTCTACCAGAACCAGATGCAGATCAACGGCGGCAAGAACGACAAGTTCGTCGCCTGGGCCGATTCCGGCGCCCTGACGATGGGCTACTACGCCGACACGGCCTACAACCTGCGCCTGTGGAGCCTGGCCCAGGAGTTCGTGCTGTGCGACAACTTCTTCCAGGGGGCCTTCGGCGGCTCCTTTCTCAACCATCAGTACCTGGTGGCCGCGCGCCCGCCGTTCTACCCCGACGTGCACCGCTCGCCGGCCGGCAAGCTGGTTGCCACGCTGGAAAGCGACGATCCGGCCGATCCGCGCCTGAAACCCGTCCCGGGTAAGTCGCCGGCCAGCGCATTGCTGGGCCCGCCGGTGTTCGGCCCCAGCGCGCTGACGCCGGACGGCTACGCCGTCAACACCATGGCCGCGCCCTACTGGCCGAGCCATGCGCCGCGCGACAAGCAGAACCCGGCGCTGGCCGATGCCGGCAGTCCGGCGGTGGTGCCGCCGCAGACCCACAAGCACATCGGCGACCTGCTCGATGCCAAGGGCGTGGACTGGGCCTGGTATGCCGGCGGCTGGCAGGCCGCAGTGGAGGGCAAGCCCAATGCGCCGGGCTTCCCGCCCGTGCCCAACTTCCAGTACCACCACCAGCCCTTCAACTTCTTCGAAGATCTCGGCCCGCAGCATCCCGAGGCGCGCGCGCGGCATCTGCGCGATGGCGGACTGGGCGACATGTCCGACACCAACAAGTTCCTGGCCGACGTCGACGCGGGCCGGTTGCCCGCGGTGACGTTCTACAAGCCGCAAGGCAATCTGAACATGCATGCCGGCTACTCCGACGTGGAATCGGGCGACCGCCACATCGCCCACATCGTCGACAGCCTGCGCCGCGGCAGCCAGTGGCAGGACATGGTGGTGATCATCACCGTGGACGAGAACGGCGGCTGGTGGGATCACGTGGCCCCGCCCAAGGGCGACCGCTGGGGGCCGGGTACGCGTATCCCGGCGCTGGTGGTGTCGCCCCATGCGAAGCGGGGCGTGGTGGACCATACTGTCTACGATACCGGCTCCATCCTGCGCCTGATCACGCGGGTGTTCGACCTGCCTACCCTCGAAGGCCTCGCGCTGCGCGACGACGCGATGCGCGCGCGCGGGCAGCAGCCCATGGGCGACCTGACCGGCGCCTTGTCCTTTACGGCCTGAACGTGCGCGTCGATTGAGACGAACGGGCAACGAAACGAGCCGTCCGGGTATTCGGGCCGGGCAAGGCCGGGCATAGACTGCGCTTCAGGTTCCGGGAATTGTCCCGGAACATCCCAACCTGAAGGAGTAGCGCCATGTTGAACTGGACCGAATACCGCAAGGAGCTCATGGGCCGCATCGGCGAATTGGGCAAACTGACCCCCGATACGCTCGCCGGCTACCAGGCCTTGTCCGGCGCCGGCAAGAAGACCCATCAGCTGGACGCCAAGACCCGCGAGCTGATCGCGCTGGCGGTGGCCGTCACCACGCGCTGCGACGGCTGCATCACGGTGCACAGCGCGGAGGCGCTCAAACATGGCGCCTCGCACGAGGAAATCGCCGAAGCCCTGGGCGTGGCCGTGGCATTGAATGCGGGGGCCGCCATGGTGTACTCGGCGCGCGTGCTCGACGCCGTCGGCGCGCACGAGGCGGCGGCGTGAAATGCGCGGCGCCTTTTAGCGTTAACAGGCCCTAAACTGATCTTTTCTTCGCGCTTGCCGGTCAACCATGGACACACTCAGCGCCCTGCTCGACGCCTATCCGGCGCGCGGCAACCTCGATGTGCAGTGCCAGTGGTCGGGACGCTGGGCGCACCTGCATCGGGCCGAGGAGCCGGGTTCGGTGCGTTTCCATGCAATCGTCCAGGGGCGCGTTCATCTTCAGTTGCCCGGCGAACCCGCCATCGCGCTGTCTGCCGGGGACGTGGTGGTGCTGCCCAGCGGCGAAGAACATCTTTTGGCGGCACGGGCCGATGACTGGGATGCGCCGCCGCCGCGCGATGCCGGGCGGATGCATGCCGTGCTGCAATGGCGCACCGACGGCGATGCCGACCCGGAACTGGACATGCTCTGCGGCCGCATCGACTTCGGCGCGGGCGCGGCCACGCTGCTGGCTGCGCTCCCGCGTGTGCTGCATCTGCCCGGCCAGGCAGGCTTGCCTGCGGCGGCGCTGGCCCCGCTGGTGACCTTGATGCGCGCCGAGGTGCAGGGCGCCGCGCCGGGCGCGCGTGCGGTCGTCGGCCAGCTGTCTTCGGCTCTTTTCACGCTCGCGTTGCGCCATTGGTGGCGCCATGTGGACGCGGCTCAGGGCGTGCTGGGCGTGTTGCGCGAGCCGCGATTGCGGCCGGCGGCCGCGGCCATGCTGTCGCGCCAGCATGAGTCGCTTTCGGTCGAGGAACTCGCCGCTGCTTGCTTCATGTCGCGCGCCAGCTTTGTGCGGCTTTTCCAACGCGCGAGCGGCGCTTCACCCGGACAGCTGCTGGCGCGGCTGCGCATGGACAGCGCCGCGGCCC
>DAIDKG010000500.1 GCA_027450125.1 Bordetella sp.
TGGCCCAGCACCGTGTCGCCGTCGGTCTTGGCGAGTTCGGCCCGCAGATTGTCCGGCGTGGGCTTTTCATTCTTGGCGCTCACGTGCTGGATCGCGTCAAACAGTACCTTGGCGCCGGCATAGCCGTATTCTTCGATGTAGCTGAAGTCGTGGCCCTTGAAGAGGTCTTCATGAATCTTGGCGAAGACCTTGCCGTCCGGGGTGGGGAATTCAGCCGGGAAGCTCAGGAGCGACAGGCCGAAGACATTCTGCGCGAGGTCCGCGTTGTCCTTGATCATTTCGGGCACCGTGACTTCATACGTGCCGATCAGCGTCTTGATCTTGGGCTTGAGCACCTTGGCCGCGCGCATGATGCCGATCTCGTCGTTCTGATATCCCACCATCAGGATCGCCTCCGGGCGATCCTGCAGGCGTACCTTGTTGATGATGGGCGTGAAGTCCGTGGTGCTGGGCTCAAAGGCATGCATCATGACCTTGACCCCGGCGGCGGTCAGGTCCTTCTCGGTGCTCTTGGCCAGTTGCGAAGTGGATTCGGCGGTGCTGTACACCGTCGACACGCTCTTGATCTTCAGCATTTCGACGAGTTTGACGATGGGCACCGAGTAGCCTTCCGTGTTGAGGATCTGGAAGTAGTACTTCATGCCCTGCTTGGTCAGGGAGTCGGCGATGGCGCCGCTCGATACGTAGGGAATCTTCAGTTTGTCGGCGGCCTGCGCGGCCGGTCCGACGACGTTCGAGCCATAGCCGCCCGTGATCGCGACCACGCCTTCGCTGGCGAGCTTCTCGACCGCGGCGACCGATTTCGCCGGCTGGGATTCGTTGTCGATCGTCACCAGCTTGATCGTGTCCTTGCCGCCGCTGGCTTCGTTGAATGCCTGGACGGCGATCTTGATGCCGCGCAGCTGTCCCAGGCCCTGCTTGGCGAAGTGCCCCGTCAAAGGCAGTTCGACACCAACCGGAATCTCGGCCGCGACGGCCGCGCCCATCTGCAGGCAGAACGCGGCGACAGCCGTCCATGCGCACAACTTGCCCATTTCCTTGATCATCTCTATCTCCTCGTTGTGGACCGCCCGCAATGGGGCGGGCCTTATTCTGAAGTGCTCAGGCGCATGCGAAAGAAACTTCCGATTTCGCACGGAGGCCCACACTAGAGGAATCTCGATGCCGCCTCAACTTCGGATTTGAAAAGAGGGGCTTCATGGACGCTTAAGTATCGGCATTTATTGGTGTTTTCCTTAGGTCGGACAAACCTGCGCCCCGCCCCGGACACAAGCCCCTCTTCGGAAAATATGAAGGCCGAAATGGAGAGAATCGGGGGGTCCTGAATAAATAATAGAACGTCGCGCGACCCATACCATGCGCGTCGCGGCGCCCGACGCCGGCCCTTATAAAAAACGGAGACAAGCATGTTCAAGCCCTTGAACAAGATTCTGCATTCCAGCGTGGTGGCCTGCGCGCTGTTCGCAGGGGCTTCGGCCCACGCCGGCGACATCACCATCGGCGCCGACTTTCCCATGAGCGGCCCCAACGCCACCTATGGCGACATCTTCGGCGCGGGAGCCAATCTGGCCGCAGAGCACGTCAACGCCGACCACATGCTGGACGGCAAGCTGACCATTCAATACGAAGACAGCCAGGCCCTGCCGCAGCAAGGCCTCATCGCCATGACCAAGCTGGTCAACGTGGCCAAGGCGCCCTACGTGATGACGGCATTCACCGGCGTCTCCAAGGCTGCCTCAATCGTGGCCGCCCGCACCAAGACGGTAGCCGTCAACGGCGGCGGCGTCGGTCCCGACCTGGCCGAACTCGGCCCCTACTTCTGGAACGTGATCCCGCTGATCACCTCCGAGATAGACACCATGGTTCCCTACCTGGTCAAGCAGCGCAAATTCAAGCGCTTCGTGCTGATCTACGTCGACGATCCGCTGGGCCAGGCCGTGGCCAAGGACATGCCCGCGATCCTGTCCAGGGAAGGCGGAAAGATGCTCGACGCGATGTCCATCCCCGTGACGGAGCAGCAGTTCAGCGGCATCGCCGCCAAAGTGCGCGCCGACAACCCCGACGTGATCTACATCGCCTCCTACGGCGCGCAGGAGCTGCAACTCATCAAGCAGTTGCGCGACAACGGGCTTACTCAGCAGATCGCCAGCTATTCGGCGCTGGCCATCCCGGGCACGCTCGCGCTGCCGCAGGCCAAGGGCGCGCTCTACACCACCCAGCACATGGACTGGAGCTCGGCCGATCCTGTCACCAAGCGCTTCGTGGACGACTACACCAAGAAATACAACAAGCAGCCCACGGCCTACGTCGCCAACTATTACAACGCGGTGCGCCTCTTCGCCCTGCTGGCCCAGGATCTCGAAAAACACAAGCAGCCCATCACCGGCGAGAACCTGCTCAAGGCGCGCAAGAGCATGAAGACCTTCGACATGGTCGGCGGCAAGATGGTCTTCAATGAAAACGGTACGGTCACCATGCCCATCCAGGTCAACGAGGTAGAAGACCAGGCCAGCAAGATCGTCTACGCAGGCAAATAAGCATCCGCCGGAGCGCGATTCATGCTGTTTCTGCAACTGCTGATCAACGGCATACAGGCAGGCGCCCTGTATGCCTTGATCGCGGTCGGTTTTTCGCTGATTTTCGGCACGACCCGCATTTTCCATTTCGCCCACGGGGCGACCTTCACCATCGCAGCCTATGTGTTCTATCACCTCTACGCCGTGACGCACCTGCACTGGATCGTCGCCGTGCTGGCCTGCGCAGCAGCGGCCGTGCTGTTCGGCCTGGCTGTGAACCGCTGGGTCTACATTCCCATCCAGAAGCACGAAGGATCGTTCTTCACCGTGTTCGTCGCCGCTTTCGGCGTGAGCATTCTGGTGGAGAACCTGTGCGGCATGGTGTTCGGCCGCAGCTACGTCTCGGTCGACACGCCGCTGTCGCGCAGCGTGCAAATCGCGCACGGACTGTACGTTTCGCCGCTGTCGGGCGTGGCCATCGCAATCGCCCTGCTGTTCTTCGGCGGACTGCAGGTTTTTCTGATGCGCACCCATACGGGCATGGCGCTGCGCGCCCTGTCGGACAATCCGGAGCTGGTGCGCGCCTACGGCCTGAGCCCGCGACGCCTGTCCATGTCGGTCTTCGCGCTGGGATCGCTGCTGGCCGTACCGGCCGCCGTCCTCTCGGCCATGGGTTCGGGGCTGCAGCCTGCGCTGGGGGAGCACGTGATGCTCATCAGCCTGGCGGCCTCCATCGTCGGCGGCATCGGCAGCCTGCGCGGCGCGGCCTGCGCCGGCCTGGTGCTGGGCCTGGCGGAAAACCTGGCGCTGGCCTACTTCCAGCCGCAATGGAGCGAAGCCGTCACCTTCATCGTGCTGTTCCTGTCCATCATCGTGCGCCCCTCCGGCTTCTTCGGCCGCGCGATCGCCTCGTGACGCGCTCGCATCCAAGACCCCTCATGATCGCCTACCTGCTCAATCTGGCCACGCTGGTCTGCATCAACGCAGTACTGGCGATCACACTCAATTTCATCATGGGCTATGCGGGCATTTTCTCGCTGGCCCATGCCGTGTTCTTCGGCGTGGGCGCCTATACGGCGGCCTGGTTCGCCATGCACGTGAGCGCCTCCATCTTTCTGGCCATCCCCGCGGCCATGCTCGCCGCCGCCCTGCTCTCGCTGGTGCTGGCCCTGCCGGCGCTGCGCGTGCGCGGCGAATACTTCGTCGCCGCGTCGCTGGGCCTGCAGGTGCTGGCCGTCACGGTGTTTTCCGAATGGAAATCCTTCACCGGCGGCCTGGGCGGACTCATCGGCATTCCGCCGGCCAGCCTGTTCGGCCACGACGTGACCGATCCGGTCCAGTTCCTGTTGCTGGCGCTGTGCGGGCTCGTGCCGGTCATGGCCATCACCACGGTGCTGCTGCGCACCAGCTTCGGCCGCAATCTCAAGGCCATCCGCGACAGCGAATCGGCCTCGTATGCCTTCGGCAAGAACGTGGCGGCCATCAAGACCCTGTCGGTGGCGATCTCGGCCGCGCTGGCCGCCATCGCGGGCGCGCTCTATGCCTTCTACATCGGCTTCATCAATGTGGAGAGCTTCATGCTCAACACCTCGTTACTGCTCATGGCCATGGTCATCATCGGCGGCACCGGCACGCTGCTCGGCCCCATCGTCGGCACCCTGCTTCTGATGCTGCTGCCCAGTCTTTTCAGCTATATGACTTTCCTGCCGCAGACGCAGATCGGCGCCATCCAGCAGATGGCCTACGGTCTGGCCATGGTCCTGCTCATGATCTTCCGGCCCGGCGGCATCGTCGGCGCACGCACGAGGAAGACAGCATGAGTACGCCGAACCGCCTCAAATGCGCCCCCCCGCTTGATGGAACAAAGGCGTGCGGCGCCAGGGGGGCAAGCCAATGGGCATAGATGTCCTGTTGCGCATCAGCAGCCTGCACAAGAGCTTCGGCGGCCTGAAGGTCACCAACGACGTCTCGCTGGATCTGCGAGCCGGCATCGTGACCACGCTGGTCGGCCCCAACGGCGCCGGCAAGACCACACTGTTCAACCAAATCACCGGACACCTGATGCCGGACTCCGGCGACATACTCTGGAACGGGCAGTCCATCCTCGGCCGCAAGCACTACGAAATAAGCCGCCTGGGCATTGCCCGCACCTTCCAGGATCTGCGCCTGTTCGATCACATGACGGTCGAGGAAAACGTGCTCACCGTGACCGAGCCCGTCGCCTGGCTGTGGCAGCCGGGAGGCCGCGCCGCGCGCCAAGCCCGGCGCGAGCGTGTGCACGCCATACTCGAACGCACCCGCCTGGCCGCCAAGGCGCGCACGCGCGCCATCGATCTCTCGTATGCCGAGCGCAAGTTCCTCAGCATGGCGCGCATCATGGCCAGCGGCGCGAAGATCTGGCTGCTGGACGAACCGGCCTCCGGCCTGGACCGCGGCTCCTACGAATTGTTCCTGGAACTGCTGCGAGGCGAGGTCGCCCAGGGTGTGACGGTCTGCATCATCGAACACAACCTGGACATCGTGGTGGGCATCTCGGACCGCATCGCTTTTCTCGACCAGGGCAAACTGCTGGCCGACGGCCTGCCCAGGGACGTGCTGAGCGATCCCGCGCTG
Source organism: Bordetella sp. (assembly GCA_027450125.1). Taxonomy (GTDB): domain Bacteria; phylum Pseudomonadota; class Gammaproteobacteria; order Burkholderiales; family Burkholderiaceae_B; genus Bordetella. The sequence goes on from DAIDKG010000500.1 coordinate 5,130, forward strand.
GCCGCCATTTATTTCGGGGAGCAGGCCGCATGAATGACATGGCGCCCCCCGATGCGCGTGCAAGCGTGCTGCAGACTCGCGGCCTGACCGTCGGCTACGGCGGAAGGCCCGTTCTGCGCGACTTCGATTTCGACCTGCGTCCGGCCGAAGTGCTGTGCCTTATCGGCCACAACGGCGCCGGCAAGTCGACGCTGCTCAAGACCTTGTTCGGTCTGCTGCCGCGCCAGAGCGGCGAGGTGCTGCTCGACGGACGCAGGCTCGGCCGGATCGAGCCGAGCACGCTGACGGCCTCCGGCGTGTCGCTGGTGCCGGAAGGGCGCGGCATCTTCCCCAGCCTGACGGTGGCCGAAACCATGAAGATGGGCCTCTGGTCGGCCAGGGTGCCGGTACAGGAACGCGCTGCGCGGCTTGACTGGGTGATGTCGTTGCTGCCGGCACTGGGGCAGTTTTACCAGCGCCGCGCCGGCGCCTTGTCGGGCGGCCAGCAGCAGATGGTGTCGATAGGCCGTTCTCTCTTGAGCCGTCCGCGCTGCCTGCTGATGGACGAACCTTCCATAGGCCTGGCGCCCAAGCTCTTCCAGGACTTGCTGCAGCCCATCCGGCAATTGCAGCAGGACACCGGCATGGCCATTTTGCTGGTGGAGCAGAATGTGAAAGAGGCGTTGAAAATCTCGGACCGCGTGGTGGTGATGAAGTCTGGTGCGATCATCCGCGAGGCGCTGCCGCAAGAGCTGAACGACAATGCAAAATTGATGGAGCTGTACTGAGATGGACGCAACGCCCCCCGCAACCCTGTCCGCCCTGCTGGCTCACAATCTGGACCTGCGCAGCGATTCGACGGCCTTCGTTGAAGGCGAGCGCGGGATCAGCTACCGCGAATTCGACGCCATGGTCCGCCGCAGCGCGGCCTGGCTGAGGGACCAGGGCATCAAGCCGGGCGACCGTGTGGCCGTATGGCTGG
>DAIDKG010000501.1 GCA_027450125.1 Bordetella sp.
CAGCGATTCGGTGGCCAGCGCCATGTCGGCCTGCTCGTGCAGCACCATCTCGGCCAACTGGCCCGGACTGCCTTCGGCCAGGGACAGGTGCACCTTGGGAAATTGCTTGCGGAACTCGGGAATGACTCGCGGCAGCAGGTAGCGCGCCTGGGTGTGCGTGCAGGCGATCACCAGCCCGCCCTCGTCGCGCCGCGCGTATTCGTCGCTGACTTTCTTGAGATTGTCGACCTCGCGCATGATGCGGTCGATGACCTGCGCCACGGCCTGGCCAGGCTTGGTCAGGCCCTTGATGCGCTTGCCGTGGCGCTCGAATATCTTCAGTCCCAGCTCGTCCTCGAACTCGATTACGGCCTTGGATACCCCGGGCTGCGAGGTATAGAGCGTCCGGGCGGCCTCGGTGAGGTTGTAGTCGCGCCGGATGGTTTCGCGCACGAAGCGAAATTGCTGAAGATTCATGACGAGGCCTGCAGTAGTGACGGCCCAATTATAAGTAATAAAGAAATAAAATTATATTACTTATATTTATATATTTAGTATATAAGGCTGCAGCGGCGCAAGGGGCCTCATCCGTGCCCGGCGCGGCGTCTTTCGACGAAAAAATTGACCAGCGCGCCGACAGCCATCAGCGCGGCGGTGCCGAGAAAGACCGAGCGCATGCCGACATGCCCACCGACGAACCCCCCGCCCAGCGGCCCGAGCACCTGCCCGGCATATTGCGCCGACACGGAGTAGCCGAGCGCGCCGCCGACGATGGTCTCCGGCACGTTGTGGCGGATGACGCTGGCGATGCAGGGCAGCAGGCCGCCCAGCGCCAGGCCCATCAGAAAGCGCAGGGCGATGAGCTGCCAGCTGCGCGTCACGAACGCCTGGGGGACCAGCAGCAGCGCGGCGACGGACAGGCAGGCGATGATGATGCGCCAGTGCCCGACGCGGTCGGCCAGGCGTCCCAGGCGCGAGGAGGACAGAATGCTGCCCAGGGCCGCCGCCGACATCACCAGGCCGGCGACGAAGGTCACCCGCGCCGGTTCGACCAGTTGTGCCACATAGACCGTGATGATGGGCTCGATCGACATATTGGCGAACATCAGCAGCAGGCCGGTCGCAAGCATGGCGACCAGCGGCCGCTTGTCCGGAATCCGTGCCCACCCGCCTGCCCTGCGCGCCCGCGCCCCGCTCCCATGCGCTTGCTCGCGGACCAGGAGGATCGTGCCCAGGAAGGTGACGAAAATGACGCCGCCCGCCATCAGGAAAGTATTGCGGATGCCAATGAGCGGCGGCAGCAGCCCGCCGATCAGCGGACCCACCAGATTGCCTCCCATGATGCCCGCCGAGAGCACGCCGAGCGCCCAGCCGGAGCGGTCCTTGGGCGTCTGGGACGCAACCAGCACGGTCGATCCCGAAGCATAGCCGCCCAGCAGACCCGCCAGCAGCCTGAGCAGCACCAGTTGCCCGATGCTGTGGGCCATGCCGAGCAGGGACATGGCGATCGCCATGCCCAGGCTTGCCCGGATCAGCATGAGCTTGCGGCCGTAGCGGTCGGCCAGCCGGCCCCACAAGGGCGCGGTCAAAGCCGCCGAGAAGAAGGTCGCGCCATAGGCGATGCCCGACCATTGCACGATGGCTGCATGGCCACGCACCCCCAGCTGCTCGACATACAAGGGCAGAAACGGCAGCAGCAGCGTCATCGCCACGATCGTGGTGAAAGAGCCGAAGACGCAAACGATCAGATTGCGTTTCCAGTGTTCGTTGCTGTCGTCGGTCATGGTATGGGCGCTGGGTGCCTCGCGGCGTGTGGCGGTCCGCGCGGATGCGCCGGGCCCATCCGCGCAAGGGCGTGAGAACGCCTGCGGCCCATTATGCCCAGCCAGCCAAGCCGGCACAAAGGAACTGGCCATCCTAGTACCCGTAGTGCCAGCGCCGGCCTGCGTTCCGCCTGAGCCCTGTCCCACAGGTGCGCCAGCAAAAGAAAAAACGCCAGTCCAGACCGGGCCAGTCGCAAACCGCAGCGATATCCAGGGATATCGCGAGGATTTGCAACGACGCCACGGCCTGAACCGGCGCTTTTCGTGCCGGCGTGCCTGTTGGGAAGGGGCGCTAGGCCTGCTGCTTGGGTGCCTTCACGCGCAGCCTGTGCATCAGCAGGAGCGCAAACAGCCCCAGCACGAGCGCATGTATTGCCCATACGCCCAGGCCGAAGCTGAGCTTGCCGTCGCCGATCCATGCGCGCGACAGGTTGATGAGGTTCATGTAGATCATCGCCACCAGGGCGGCGATCAGCAGGTCGCCCGAGCGGCCCAGGCGCGGATTGACCGCGCCCAGCGGAATCGCCAGCAAGGCGAGGTTGAGCGCCGCCAGCGGCATGGAAATGCGCCACATCACCTGCGACCAGCTCTCGGCCGTGTTGTCGACCATGAGCTGCCGCGTGCTGCGCGCCTTGCTGGAGCTGTCGGCCTTTTTCTTGGCTTCGGCGATGGGGTCCGTGGACGAGCGGCTTTCCAGGCGCAATCCGTAGTGTTCGAAATTGACCAGGCGGATTTCCGGCGTCCCGAGCTTGAGATCGTAACGATGCCCTTTGTCGAGCACCACAAAGCGGTCGCCGTTGGGCATGACCTCGGTGTGCGCGCTGTGCGCAGTGATCACGCTGTGCCATTGCGGATCGATCAGACGTGCGAAAACGACGCCCAGATCCTGGTTCGGCTGGGCCGGATCCTCGGCAAAGAACACGCGCCGCCCGCCCTCGGATTCGACGAACTGCCCGGCCGTGACCTTGGACAGATCGGAGCGCTGCTCGTAACGGTCCCGGTATTCGCCAATCTGCCGGTACGACCAGGGCGCGGCCACGGTGGTGAACCAGGCGGTGACCACCGCCACGGGCACCGCCACGGTCAGCACCGGCTTGAGCCAGTCGGTCAGCGACAGCCCGCTGGCGAACCACACCACCATTTCGGATTCGCGGTAGTTGCGCGTCACCGTGGTCAGCACAGCGATGAAGAGCGACACCAGCAAAATGATGGGCATGGCCGTGATGGTCGACAGCGCAGCCAGGCCCATGACCACATTGGCGCCGATGTTGCCGGCGGCAGCCTCGCCCAGAAGGCGCACCAGCAGCACGCTGACCCACACGATCAACAGAGTGGAGAACACCACGCCGCCATGGCTCGTGATCTCGCTGACGACGGAGCGCTTGAATAAAGACATGAGTGAATTTTGGGGGATAATCCCGTAGGACAACGCGGCCCGCAGCTTGGTCCGTCCGGCCTGCCGATTTATCTGATCGGCCTGCATGGCCGACCCGACGATCAAGCAAGCCGGCCGGCAACCTCGCAAGCCAACCACGACGGCCGAACTCGGTCCATCCCGGAAAACAGAGTCATGGAATTTAGCACACAGACCACGGCATCCCCCCATCAAATCAAGACTGCCGCACTGGCGGCGGGCGTCTACGCCGACGGCCAGTTGAGCCCGGCTGCCGATGTGCTCGACCGCGCAGCGGGCGGCCGCCTGCGTGCCGTCGCCAAGGCCGAATTCCGCGGCCGGCTGGGCAGCACGCTGGTGCTGCGCGACCTGCCGGGCGTGGCGGCCCAGCGCCTGGTCCTGGTGGGCCTGGGCAAGCGCGAGGAATACAACGCCCGCGCGCATGCCGGCGCCGAGCAGGCCTTTGCGGCCTATTGCGTCTCGGCCCGCCTGACCGAAGGCGTCTCGACCCTGGCCGCCAATGAGATCAGCGGCACCGCGTCGATACGCGACCGCACCCGTGCCGCGGCCATCGCGGCCGGCAACGCGACTTATCACTACGACGCCACGCTCGGCAAGCCCGATGCCGACGCACGCCCCAGGCTCAAGAAGATCGTCCAGATCGTCGAACGGTCCGACGCCTCGGCCGCGCAGCAGGGCCTGAAGGAAGGCGCGGCCATCGCGCAAGGCATGAAGCTGGCCAAGACCCTGGGCAACCTGCCCGCCAACATTTGCACCCCGGCCTACCTGGGCGAGCAGGCCAGGAAGCTCGCCCGCGAGTTCAAGTCCATCAAGGTCCAGGTGCTCGAGCACAAGCAGATCGAGGCGCTGGGCATGGGTTCCTTTTTGTCGGTGGCGCGCGGCTCGTACGAACCGCCGCGCTTCATCGTGCTGCGCCACGCCGGCAAGACGCCCGCCGCCAAAGCCAAGGCAAAGAATCCGGCCGGCCCAGTGGTGCTGGTGGGCAAGGGCATCACTTTCGACTCGGGCGGCATCTCGATCAAGCCGGCCGCCAACATGGACGAAATGAAATTCGACATGTGCGGCGCAGCCAGCGTGCTGGGAACCTTCCGCACGCTCGCCGAACTCGACCTGCCGTACGAAGTCGTCGGCCTGGTGGCCTGCTGCGAGAACATGCCCAGCGGCCGCGCCAACCGGCCGGGCGACGTGGTCACCAGCATGTCGGGCCAGACCATCGAAATCCTCAACACCGACGCCGAAGGCCGCCTGATCCTGTGCGATGCCCTCACCTATGCCGAGCGGTTCAAGCCGGCTGCCGTGATCGATATCGCCACGCTCACCGGCGCCTGCGTGGTGGCCCTGGGCAGCGTCAACACCGGCCTGTTCTCGCCCGACGATGAACTTGCCGACGCCCTGCTGGCCGCCGGCAAGCAGGCGCTGGACCCGGCATGGCGCATGCCGCTGGACGACGCCTATCAAGAGCAGCTCAAGTCCAATTTCGCCGACATCGCCAACATCGGTGGTCCCAAGGCCGGCGCCGTCACGGCCGCCTGCTTCCTGTCGCGCTTTGCCAAGGCCTACCCCTGGGCGCACCTGGACATCGCCGGCACGGCCTGGAAGAGCGGCAACGACAAGGGCTCCACGGCCCGGCCGGTACCGCTGCTGGCGCAGTACCTGCTCAACCGCGCCTGACCATGGCTGCGCGGCCAGCACTGCACGCCCGCTTCCCCGCAGCGCAGCCGTCCGGCCCGGGGCAGCGCGGCGGCGGGTTGCGGCAGCGACGATAAATGCGCATCGATTTCGCTTTCGGCGCGCCCGATCGCCTGCGCTCGGCCTGCCAGACCGCCATCAAGCAGCATCAGGCAGGCAGGCGTCTGGTGGTCTACTGCAGCGACGGCGCCCGGCTTTCGGCCTTCGACCGCATGTTGTGGGCGCTGGACGATGTGTCCTTCGTGCCACACGTGCTGGCCGGCGACCCGCTGGCGCCCGACACGCCAGTCCTGCTGACGGCGTCCGATCCCGCCG
>DAIDKG010000502.1 GCA_027450125.1 Bordetella sp.
GCACATGCCCAGCGGCATCGTCGTCCAGTGCCAGAACGACCGGTCGCAGCACCGCAACCGCGCCGAGGCCATGCAGATGCTCAAGTCGCGGCTGTATGAACTGGAAATGCGCAAGCGCATGGCCGAGCAGCAAAAACTGGAAGACTCCAAGACCGACGTGGGCTGGGGCCATCAGATCCGTTCCTACGTGCTCGACCAGAGCCGTATCAAGGACCTGCGTACCAACGTCGAAATCTCCAACACCCAGAAAGTGCTGGACGGCGACCTGGATCCCTTCATCCAGGAAAGCCTCAAGCAAGGCATCTGACCATCAAAAGGGAATGAACATGAGCGACACGATTGCAGTCATCACCGGCGCCTCGCGCGGCATCGGCGCAGCATTGGCCCGCGGCCTGCTGGCTCCGGGCGTCAAGCTGATCACCCTGGCCCGGCGCGACGACCCGGAGCTGGCAGCCGCAGCCAAGGCTGCCGGCGCCGAGCTGGAGCAGATCAAGGTCGATCTGTCCGATCTGGCCGGCGCCGACGCCGCCGCCAGGCATGTGGCCGCCCTGCTCGTGCCTGGCGCCAAGCGCTACCTGCTGGTCAACAATGCCGGCACCGTCCACCCCGTGGCGGCCGCGGCCGCACTGACCGACGGTCCCGCCATCGCGCAGGCCTTCAACCTTAACGTCACCGCCGTCATGCTGCTCACTGCGCATTTCGTGCAGGCCGTGGCAAGCCTGGATGCCGTGCGCCGCGTCATGAACATTTCCTCGGGCGCGGGCCGCAACGCCACCGCCGGCTGGGGCGCCTACTGCGCCACCAAGGCCGCGCTGGACATGTACACCCGCGTGCTCAACCAGGAGCAAGGCGCGGGCGGCGTGCGCGCCGTGTCCATGGCGCCGGGCATCGTCGACACCGACATGCAGGGCACCATCCGCGCGAGCGACCCCAAGCACTTCCCCGCCCTGTCCAAGTTCCAGGACTTCAAGGCCAGCGGCGCGCTGGCCCAGCCTGACGACGTGGCCGCTCGCCTGATCGCCTACCTGGGCCGCGACGATTTCGGCGCCACGGAAATCGACGACATTCGCAATTACCAGTAAACCCCGCCATGACCGAACAAACGACCGTCCCGCAGGACGCGCTGCAAGACGAAAACCGCCTGATCGCCGAGCGCCGCGCCAAACTCGCCAAGCTGCGCGAGGCGGGTGTCGCTTTCCCCAACGACTTCGTGCCCGACGCGCAGGCAGCAGGCCTGCACGAAAAATACGACCCCCAGGAACAGCAGGATCTGCAGGCCGCCGGTGTCGAGGTGAAAGTGGCTGGCCGCATGATGCTCAAGCGCGTCATGGGCAAGGCCAGCTTCGCCACGCTGCAGGACGGCAGCGGCCGCATCCAGATCTATCTGGAAAAAGGCACGCTGGGAGAAGAAGTCTATGCCGCATTCAAGCAATGGGACATAGGCGACCTGATCGCGATCGAAGGTTCGGTCTTCAAGACCAACAAAGGGGAGCTGTCGGTGCACGCCCGCTCGGCGCGCCTGCTGGCCAAGTCGCTGCGCCCCTTGCCCGATAAATTCCACGGCGTCGCCGACCAGGAGCTGCGCTACCGCCAGCGCTATGTCGACCTCGTCATGACGCCTGAGACGCGCCGCACCTTCGTGGCGCGCAGCAAGGCCGTGGGCGCCATCCGGCAGTTCATGCTGGACGCGGGCTTTCTGGAAGTCGAGACCCCCATGCTGCACCCCATCCCCGGCGGCGCGGCGGCCAAGCCCTTCGTCACCCACCACAATGCACTGGACATGCAGATGTTCCTGCGCATTGCGCCCGAACTCTATCTCAAGCGCCTGGTCGTGGGAGGCTTCGAGCGCGTGTTCGAGATCAACCGCAACTTCCGCAACGAAGGCGTGAGTCCGAGACACAATCCCGAATTCACCATGATGGAGTTCTACGCTGCCTATGCGGACTACCGCTGGCAGATGGACTTCACCGAAGCGCTCATCCGCCAGGCGGCCGTCGCCGCCACCGGCAGCAGCACGCTGCAGTACCAGGGGCGAGAGCTGGACCTGTCCAAGCCCTTTCACCGCCTGACCATCTGCGAGGCCATACTCAAGCACGCGCCGGAGAAAGGCCACCAGTACACCCAGCAACAACTGGACGATGCCGATTTCGTGCGGGCCGAACTGAAAAAGCTGGGCGCCGACGTGAACGGCCCGGTGCTGTCGCGCGCCGGCCTGGGCGCCCTGCAATTGGCGCTGTTCGAGGAAACCGCCGAATCGCAGCTGTGGGAGCCCACCTACATCGTCGACTACCCGGTGGAAGTCTCGCCCCTGGCCCGCGAATCCGATACCCGTCCCGGCATCACCGAGCGCTTCGAACTCTTCATCACCGGTCGGGAGATCGCCAATGGCTTCTCCGAGCTCAACGACCCGGAAGACCAGGCCGCCCGCTTTCGCGCCCAGGTCGAGGCCAAGGATGCCGGCGACGAAGAAGCGATGTACTACGACGCGGACTATATCCGAGCGCTGGAATACGGCATGCCGCCTACCGGCGGCTGCGGCGTGGGCATTGATCGCCTGGTCATGCTGATCACCGACAGCCCCAGCATCCGCGACGTCATTCTCTTTCCGCATCTGCGGCGGGAAGACTGACCGGAGCCCGGCACGGGCAGGATCGGTCTCGGCGCTACGACGACGAACTGCCGCGCCTGCCCACCGCCTCGGCCCAGCGCTGCGCCACCTCCGGCGAGGTCGCGCACATGGCGTAGTCGGTCTTGACCCGAACGGCGCGCTCCAGCAGCTGGATGTCCGCCTCGTGCTGGCGCGCTACGTGGGGATCCTCGAAAAAAATCACCCGCCGGCAACGGCGCTCCAGCACCAGCTCGGCGATCTGCGCATCGCCGCCCAGCGGACCGCTCAAATAGCGCTGCACCCAGGGCACGCCCAGCGGCCAGCCCTTGGACCAGGCAAGCTCGTTGAGCAGACCGCCCGTGGTCCCGGTAGCCACGCGCTGCGCAAACTGCGAAAGCAGATCGAAATGGCGGTCCGCAAAAGCCATCATCTCCCGCTTGAGCGCATCGTGGGCGATCAGCGCCAAGGTCTGCTCGCCGAAATCGAACAGGGAGTCGACCTGAGGATCGGGGGCCAGCCCGGCCCTCATACGCTCGATCTCCATCCACTCGATGGCGCCGGCCAGCGTCGA
>DAIDKG010000503.1 GCA_027450125.1 Bordetella sp.
CGAAGCTCAGCAGCACGGCCTTGGGCGGCAGGGGCTTGCCCCCCTGGCTGGCGGCCAGGATCTGGTCGATCGAGATGGGCTGGTAGCCGTTGTCGTGCAGCCATTGCATCTGCGCCACGAAGAGATCCGTGCGCGTGGCCACGAATACCTGGTTGCGGCCATTGTCTTCGATGTCGTGATACGCCAGCGTGATGAAACGATTGGCCGGCCATGGCTTGTCGACGTTGGACACGGCCCGCTCGGCGGGCGGGATGAATTTCGGCATGTCGCCGGCGTGAGCCGGCAGCAGGAAGCCATAGCAGGCCAGCAGCAGATAGCGCAGGCGGGAAAGGATGGACGACATGGGTTGCTCCACCTCAGAATCGGTATGTCAGGTCGACGAGAACGGCGTAGTCGCGCTCACGCTGGCCGTCGTAGGTGCGGGAGGTGGCGGACAGCGTAAAACCTGTGTCCAGCACCTTGTTGTAGCGGAATCGCTGGCCGTAGCTCACGGTGTAAAGGCCGCTCGTGCCGTAGCCCTGTTCCGTGTAGGTGCCCGCGCCGGCAGTCAATTGCTGCTCCCAGGCGGTGTCGTAGCGCTGGTACAGCACGTGCGTGAGCCGCAGCTCGGGCACCGCCGCCAGGTCGGACCTGGGGTTGTAGTACGGCGCATTGGCCAACGTGTTGTGCGAGGCGGACAGGTCGATCATGGCGTCCAGCCTGAATCGGTGCGAGGTGTACACGCGCTGCAGCCCGGCCGCATCTATCTCCATCCGGGTATTGCCGTCGGTGAAGCGCGAGGGCGTGAACGAGAACGTCCATTGCGTGCGGTTGTCGCCGCGCCAGCGCACGTTCGCGTTCAGGCTGTTGGCCGTGATGTCGTGCCTGAGCGCGCGCAGCGGGGTTGCATCGCGCGACAGCAGGGCCGCACCGCCGCCGACCTGCCAATGGTCGTCCAGGTCCACCGAGCCCGACAGCGCGGCGCCGGCGCGCAGCCCGTAGCCGAAATCGTTGCCCGAGACCTCGCCCTGGAGTGTGATGCTGCGGCTGCGCCACTGGGCGCCGGCACGCGCCCAGCGGTAAGTGCCGACGCCTTCCGGAAAGTCGCTGTACGAGTATCCCGTGCCCGCGAATGCGCGCCAGTTTTCGTCGATTGGGGGCGAGTACAGCGTCGACGACAGGTCCGTCTCGTGGCTGCCCACGACCGGGCTGTTGGTCGATACGTCGCGGCCGGCCGTCACGCGCAGCTCGGACATATTGTGTATGTCCCAGTCGCGGGCCAGGTCCTGCACGGACAGGCTCTGCGGCGAGCGGCTCACCACATCGTCGCGCAGGAGCCGCGCCTGGCGCCACTCCTGCAGGTCGAGCGCTGTCTCGCCCTGATTGGTCTCGACGTCGATCGAGCGCGGCGATTGCGCCTGCGCCAGCGCGAGATCCCACTCGGCACGCCGGGGAAGTCCACGCGAGCGATAGATCTGGGATCGGGCCGTATAGAAGCGGGTATTGCCGGGCGCGGCATCTACCATCGCATCCAGGCGCGCCTGCGCCTGCGGCGTGTCGCCTTCGTACAGGTCGCCCTGGCCCTGGGTGAGCGCCAGATCCAGTTTCAGATCGTTCGGCTGGCGCGACGGATCTCCCGGGATGTACAGCCATACCGGTTGTTCCGCGTCGGCGGCTTTCAGTTCGGCGTTGGCCTGATCGGCGTGGCCTGATTCCGTCAAGGCATAGAACAGCCCCGCCTGATCGTTGACCCTGGCCTTGGGATCGTCCTTGTCGGCCGCCGACGCCAGCGACCGCCGGTACAAGTGCGCCGCTGTTTCGGGCTGGCGCAGATACAGATAGGCGTCTGCCACGTCGCCCAGGACGTACGCAGGGACGGCCACGCCCTGGGCGAGCAGCGCCTGATAGCCGGCAACGACATCCTTCATGCGCGCGCGGGCATGCAGCGCGAGCAGCCGGTCCGCTTGCAGGCGCCGGACATCGGAGCGCGCGGCGGCGCCCAGGGCCTGCCATTGCGCGATCAGCGCGTCGTACATGGCGATCGCGCGGTCGGCCACTGCGTAGCGCTCGGCTTCGCCTCGCGCCGACGTGGCGGCGACCCGGGTCAGCCGGGCGGCCGCGTCGGCCTGCAGCGACCGGATCTGGCCCGCATCCATCGCGCCGGGATGCGCCTGGGCCTCGCGCAGCGCGTTCTGTGCGAGGCCCGCGTTCTGCAGCGCCTGGATATAGGAACGCACCACATACGCTCTGCCTGGCGCCAGGCCGTAGGCCTCGGTAGCCTGGTCCAGTTCGGCGTAGGGTTGCCCGCCTATCTGGTAGGCGTACCCCAGCGCAAGATGGCTGTCGGGATTGCGCGGCTGGCGCCGCACGAGCTTGCGGCCCAGCGATACGGCCTCGGGAATGCGCCGGGCATCGGCCAGCGTCATGATCCTGCCCAGGGTGAACTCCACCCGGGACGGAAAACGGCGTTCGCCTTGCCGGAAGAGGACGAGCGCCTTGTCCCATTGCGTAGCGTCGCGGTAGGCGCGGGCGAGGGCGATCAGCGACGGCGCGGGCAGGTTCTCCCGCGGCGCCGCCGATTCGTAGTCCTGGATGCGCTTTTTCTCGCTGTTCGGCAACGCAGCCTGGGACAGGCCTGGCAATGCGAGGGCGGCGCAGATCGCCACCACGGCACGCGGTGATTGAAACGACATGAAGATGCTCACTTGCACGCGTGACATGTCCGCCCGGCGCGGACATGCCTGGTTGCCCTGCGGAACGGACCGCAGGGATCGGGATTCGGATGCGACTGGCGCCTTGCCGGGCGTGAACCCGGCCGGCGGTGTTTGGCTGCTACTGCCGCGGTGCGAGGCTGGTCGAGCGCCGGCCGGCCCTGCAGCGCGGCCCGTGGCGCGGATGCGCGGTACCGGCGTTGCCGAGCAGCTGGCAGCGCTGCGATTGCAAGTGAGGAAGGGGGATTCTGAAAGCAGTCATGGCAGGTCTGCCAGATCTGGCAAGGCGGAGCTGCGGCTTTCTGAACCGCATTCTTGAAGCATGACCTTGCGTCTTCAGCGCATGTGTCCCGTTGGTGGCAAAGTTGTGCCGGGACGCACGCCGAGCTGCGATTCTATAAAGCGCGGCCCCTGCCGTCAAGATGCGCGACCGGCCATTGCCCGGACGCCACGCCGCCGTGGGCTGGGGTAGACTTGCCACGTCTTTGCCGCAGGGCAGCAGCAGACTGCTCCGGCGCACCATGAGGAGACTTGCGTGAACAACATCGATTCGGGTCTTTCCTATGCGGCGGGGCCTACCGAGGTCCCGCTGATCGAGCAGACCATAGGCGATTTCTTCGACGCCATGGCGGACAGCCAGCCCCAGCGCGAAGCGCTGGTCTGCCGGCACGAAGAT
>DAIDKG010000504.1 GCA_027450125.1 Bordetella sp.
GCGCGGCTGGGCGTGCAGAACATCGTGCCGGCCAGCCTCGGGCCGTTTCCCCAGCTCAACCCCGAATACGTCGTCAAGGCGAACCCGGACCTGATCATCGCCAACCAAGATGACGCGGCCGACATGGCGAGCCGGCCCGGCTGGCGCGGCATCCGCGCCGTGCGCGAAGGGCGCATCTGCGCGCTGTCGCCCGCACAGACCGACGTGGTGGTGCGGCCCGGGCCCATGCTGGCGCAGGGCGCACGCATCCTGGCCGACTGCATTGTCGACAAAGGACTGGCCCGATGAGGGCGCCGGCGGCTCGCGGCAGCGCGGCGACCTGGGCTGCCGCGCTGGTGGCGCTGGCCCTGGCCGGCTGCGTGCTGGGCGCCGGCATAGGCAGCACCGGCTTCGAGGATGTGCTGCACGCCAGGAGCGACCCCGTGGCCTGGCGCATTCTCTGGGACATACGCCTGCCCCGGACCCTGGGCGCCTGGCTGGCCGGCGCGCTGCTGGGCTTGTCCGGTGCGATCGCGCAGGGGTTGTTCCGCAATCCCCTGGCGGACCCTTACCTGCTGGGCAGCGCGTCCGGCGCCTCGATGGGCGTGGGCCTTGCGCTGGCTTTCGGCGGCGCCTCGCCCGTTGCGGCGCAATGGCTGACCCGGCTGGGACTGACGGGCGCCGCTTTCGTGGGCGCGGCCGGCGCGGTGCTGCTTACCCTGGCGCTGGCGCGCGGCGTGCAGCACACGCTGCGCCTGCTGCTGGCCGGCGTGATCGTGGGCGTGGTGCTGGGCGCCTGCAATGCGCTGATGATGCTGAGGTATCCGCCGGTCATGCAGACCATGCAGGCCTTCATGCTGGGCAGCACGGCCTTCATCGGCTGGGATGCGCTGGGCCTGATGGCGGGCGTATGGCTGGCATGCTCGCTTGCCGCCTGGAGCCTGAGCCGCGTGCTCGACGGCCTTACCCTGGGCGAGGAGACCGCCGCCAGCCTGGGTCTGCGCCTGGCGCCCCTGCGCGCCATCCTGATCGCCGTGCTGGCCCTGGCGATCGGCGCGGCGGTCGCGCAGACGGGCATCATTGCCTTCGTCGGGCTGGCCTCGCCGCACCTGGCGCGCTCCCTGGTCAAGACCACGCACGGCCGCCTGACCCTGCTGTCCAGCCTGATGGGGGGCGTGCTGTTGATGGCTGCCGACTTGCTGGCGCGCTGGGCAATCGCGCCGCAGGAGCTGCCTGTCGGCGTCCTCACAGCGCTGATCGGCGGCGTCTACCTGCTGTGGCGCATGCATGCCGCTTCCTTCGGCAAGGGGGCGGCATGACCGCGCACGCTGCGCCTGACCGCGCCATCGAGGTGCGCGCCCTGGGCGTGCACATGGACGGCAGGAAGATCCTGCATGACATCGACCTTGCCTTCGGGCGCGGACGCTGGACCAGCATCGTCGGTCCCAATGGCGCGGGCAAGTCGACGCTGCTCAAGGCGCTGGCCGGGCTTTTGCCGCACGAGGGCCAGGTGCGGCTGTGCGGCCTGCCGCACGGCGCGGGCGCAAGGCAGCGGGCCCGCCACCTTGCCTGGCTGGGCCAGGGAGCGGAGGGCGCGAGCGACCTCACGGTGTATGACATCGTCATGCTCGGCCGCCTGCCGCATCAATCCTGGCTGCGCCCACCTTCGCCGGCCGACCGGGAGGCCGTGCGGCACGCCCTGGACCTGATGCAGGCCTGGGACTGGCGCGAGCGCAGCCTGGGTCATCTGTCCGGCGGCGAGCGCCAGCGGGTATTGCTGGCGCGGGCGCTGGCCGTGCAGGCGGACATATTGCTGATGGACGAGCCGCTGGCCAATCTCGATCCGCCCCACCAGGCCGACTGGCTGCGCCTGGTGCGCGGCCTGGTCGAGCAGGGCAGGACCGTGGTCAGCGTGCTGCACGAGATTTCGCTGGCCCTGCATGCCGACGACATCGTCGTCATGGCGCAAGGGCGCGTGCGCCATCAGGGCTCGTGCCAGGCAAACCAGGCCCATAGCGCCGTCGAGCAGGTCTTCGACGCGCGCGTGCAGATCCGACAGGTCGGCGATCTCTGGATCTGCCTGCCGCGTCTTTGAACAGGAGAACTTCATGCAGATCGAAACACCCCCGACCGAGAAGCCCTACGAGAAATCCGACGGCGAGCGCCGCGGCCTGGTCATCGTCAACACCGGCGACGGCAAGGGCAAGAGCACGGCGGCCTTCGGCCTGGCCATCCGCGCGCACGGCCGCGGCAAGCCCGTCATGGTCTACCAGTTCATGAAGGTGCCGTCGGCGCGCTTCGGCGAGCATCGCACCTTCGAAAAACTGGGCCTGCCCATCGAGGGGCTGGGAGACGGCTTCAGCTGGAAGAGCAAGGACCTGGACCGCTCCGCGCAGATCGCGCGCGATGGCTGGCAGAAGGCGCGCGCCGCGATCCTGGGCGGGGAGTTTTTCCTGGTGGTGCTGGACGAGGTCACCTATCCGCTGGCCTACGGCTGGATTCCGATCGACGACGTGCTGCAGGCTTTGCGCGAGCGGCCGGCCCATGTGCACGTGGTGCTGACCGGCCGCCGCTGCCCGCAGGAAATCATCGACCTGGCCGACACCGTGACCGAGATGGCAATGATCAAGCATGCCTTTGATCAGGGCGTCCCCGCCCAGCGCGGTATCGAGGACTGATGGACGGGGCATGGACCGCGCCGTGGCAGGTCGGGCACACGCACATTTTTGCCTCGGCGCTGGTGCTGGCGTTTGTGGTGGATCGCGCCCTGGGCGAGCCTGCCGGCGCCTGGCATCCGGTGGTCTGGATGGGGCGCTACCTGGCGGCGGCCGGCAGGCGTTTCGCGCCGCGCGAAGCTGGGCGCGGCCGGGCCGACTGGCCGTCTTTTTTCCAGGGCATGGCCTCGTGGTGCGTCGGCGCACTGGCGGTCGCGGCGCCGGCGGCAGCGCTGCAGCGCCTGCTGCTGGCCGGGCCGGGCTGGCTGTCGGCGGTGGGGCTGGGGCTATTGCTCAAGCCCATGTTCGCCTGGGCCATGCTGCGCGGTGAAGTGCGGGTAGTGGAAGACGCCCTGGCCGATTCGGTGCCGGCTGGCCGAGCAAGCCTGGCGCGCCTGTGCAGCCGCGACGTGAGCGGCCTGGACGCGGGACAGGTGCGCGAGACCGCCATCGAGAGCCTGGCGGAAAATCTCAACGACTCCGTGGTGGCTCCGGTTTTCTGGTTCGTCCTTTTCGGTTTGCCGGGCGCAGCCCTGTATCGCTACGCCAATACCGCCGACGCGATGTGGGGCTACCTGGGTATGCGCGGCGGACGCGACTGGACCTGGGCCGGCAAATGGGCCGCGCGCGTCGATGACGCGCTGTCCTGGCTGCCCGCCCGCCTGACGGCGGCGCTGTTGCTGGCAGTGGCCGCGCAGCGTTTTTCCTGGTCTGCCTTGCGCCACGAAGCCGGTCGTACGCCGTCGCCCAATGGCGGCTGGCCGATGGCGGCGATGGCACTGGTACTGGGCGTGCGCCTGGGCAAGCCGGGCGTCTATGTCTTGAATGCGCAAGGCGTGGGTCCTCGGCCCGAGGACACGGCGCAAGCGATCCGGCTGGCGGGGCGTGCCGTGCTGGTCCTGTTGGCGCTGTCAGTCTTAGGACTCGGGTGCGCCCGGGGGGCGGCATGACACGGGTGCACGGTGGCGCCGACGCG
>DAIDKG010000505.1 GCA_027450125.1 Bordetella sp.
GTCCAGGCCCATTTGTTGCAGACCCGGCATATGCGGCTGGCGCGGCGGCGCGACGGCGGCGATCTGCCCGCCGCGCGCGGTGATTTGACGCAGGGCCGGGCTCAGCAGGCGCCACTCGACGAGCGCCGGCTGCGGCGCCAGTACCTCGACGAGCGACTGGCTGGGCCAGCCGCCGCCCGGCAGCTCGCGGTCCAGCAGCGGCCAGCCGGTGGGCTGCGCCGCCGCCGGCTGGCGGCCGAGCTCGCTGCCGCGCCAGATGCCGGGCAAGGCAAGGGCGGGGGCAGGCTCTGCGTGCGTGCGGCTGGAGGAGTGGGGTAGCGTACTCATGAAAATACTGTTTATTTGTACAGTATATATGAGCAGCCGGCCATCGGCGCACGCCGCGGCGGCGTGGCCGCCCATTGCCCGATTCGTTATCATGGCTGTATAAAAAAACAGTATTCATTTGGGTTTCCAGGTCCGGGACGATGCTGCCTCCCCACCGCTACTACTACCTGCACAACTTCCAGCGCGCGCTGGACTGGATCTCCCACCGCTACGGCGATCTGCTGGACGAGCCCGAACAGGCGTTCCTCACGCGGTTCGCGCAGTTGTCCCAGCCTTCGCGGGCGCTGATGGTGCGCCTGCTGATGCGGCGCGGCCCCTGGTTTCTCGCGGACAAGCTCGCGTACGAGGAGATCCCGGATATCGCCGGCGCGGCCGCGCCGCTGCTCGCGCTGGGCTGGCTCGATGCCGGTCATCCCCTGGCGCTGCACGAGCTGTTCGCGCTGCACACCAAGCCCGAACTGCTGCGTCTGTTCGCTGGCGCGCCGATTCACGCGGGCCAGCGCAAGGCCGAGATGCTGCTGGCACTGCAGTCCCTGCACGAAGCGCCGCAACCCTACGGAGCCTGGAATCCGCAGGCGCCCGGCGCGGCCTGGCGCGTGATGACGGGCGAACTGTGCGAACGCCTGCGGCTCATGTTCTTCGGCAATCTGTACCAGGACTGGTCGGAGTTCGTGTTGTCCGACCTGGGCGTCTTTCGCTACGAGACCGTGGCCTTCGATACCGCTTCGCGCGCCTTCCAGTCGCGCTCCGACGTGGATGCTTACCTGGCTTTGCATGCCTGTCGCCGCGCGCTCGACGAGGGCGCCGACATCGACACGCTGCTGCAGTCCGTGGCTTCATGCGCAAGCGCCAATCCCTGGCTGGAACAGCGCCGCGCCAAGGTGTTGCTGCGCATAGGCCAGGCCTGCGAACGCGCGCAGGACTGGGTCCGCGCCGAACAGGCCTACGCGCAAAGCACCTATCCCGGCGCGCGCCACCGGCGCATTCGCGTGTACGAACGCATGCAACGTCTGGACGATGCCATGGCGCTGGCCCAAACTGCCCAGGCCCGGCCCGAAAGCGACGAGGAAGCCCAGCGCGTGGCGCGCATGCTGCCGCGATTGCGGCGCGGCCTGGGCTTGGGCGCCGCCGCGCGCTCGGCGAGTCAGGCGACCGTTGTGGCGCAACTGCGCATGGATCTGGAATTGGATGCGCCCACCGAGCCGTCGTCCGTGGAGTTCGTGCTGCGCGATCACTGGCACAGCGCAGGCGCACCCGTGTTCTACGTGGAAAACGCGCTGGTCAATTCGCTGTTCGGACTGCTGTGCTGGACGGCCATTTTCGCGCCGCTGCCGGGCGCGTTCTTCCATCCTTTCCAGAGCGGCCCGGCCGATCTGGGCGCGCCGGATTTCGTCTCGCGCCGCGCGGCGCTGTTCGATGCCTGCCTGGCTCGGCTCGACGACGGCAGCTGGCGCGAGGCAATCCGCCGATGCCATGCCGACAAGCAGGGCCTGCAATCTCCCTTCGTGTTCTGGAGCGTGCTGACCGAGCCGCTGCTGGAACTTGCGCTGGACTGCATCCCCGCCGCGCATCTGAAGCTGTTCTTCGCGCGGATGCTGCGTAATCTGCCGGCCAATCGCACGGGGTTTCCGGATCTGGTGCGATTCTGGCCGGCCGAGCGCCGCTACGAACTGGTGGAGGTCAAGGCGCCGGGCGACAAGCTGCAGGACAACCAGATCCGCTGGCTGCAGTATTGCGCCGCGCAGGGCATCCCGGTGCGCGTCTGCCATGTGCAGTGGCGCGAGCAGGCGGCCTGCCCGCCTGCTTTCGAGTCGGCGCCGCGCGGCGCCGGGAGGCTGCGCCCGTGAGCTACACCGTGGCCGTGCGCGCGCTGTGCGAGTTCACGGCGCGCTCGGGCGATCTGGATCTGCGCTTTACGCCCGCTCCCAGCGCGCTCGAAGGCATGGCCGGCCACAGCCTGGTGCAATCGAATCGGGGCGAGGGCTACGAGATCGAGATCAGCCTGTCGGGCAGGTACGAAGACTTGCACGTGCGCGGCCGCGCCGACGGCTTCGACCCGCAGGCCGGCCAGATCGAGGAGATCAAGACCTATCGCGGTCCGCTCGACGGCGTGCGGGCTCATCATCGCGCGCTGCATTGGGCACAGGCCCGCGTCTACGGCCATCTGCTGTGCCAAGCGCGCGGCCTGGCGAGGCTGCGCGTGGCGCTGGTGTACTTCAACGTAGGCACCGGACAGGAAACCGTGCTGGTCGAAACGCACGAGGCCGGCGCATTGAAGGCATTTTTCGAAGACCTGTGCGCACGCTTTCTGGCGTGGTCCCGCGGCGAAGCCGCCCATCGTCAGGCGCGCGATGCGGCGCTGGCCGCGCTGCGGTTTCCCATGGCGCGGTTTCGCACCGGGCAGCGCGAGCTGGCTGTGGCCGTGTATCGCTGCGCGCGCGCCGAAACGGGCGGACGCTGTCTGCTGGTGCAGGCGCCCACAGGCATAGGCAAGACGCTGGGCACGGTTTTTCCCATGCTCAAGGCCAGCGCCGACCGGGGCCTGGACAAGCTGTTCTTTCTCACGGCCAAGGGCACGGGCCATGGGCTGGCGCTGCAGGCGCTGGCCGCCGTGCAGGGCCAGCTGGATGTGCAGGCCCATCCCCGGTCGCTGCGCGTGCTGGATGTGCAGGCCCGCGACAAGGTCTGCCAGCATCCGGACAAGGCCTGCCACGGCGAGTCCTGCCCGCTGGCCCGGGGCTTCTACGACCGCCTGCCGGCCGCGCGCGCCGAGGCGCTGGCGCTCTCGCAAGCCTGGGATGCGCCCGCGCTGCAGGGGGTGGCGTTGCGGCACCAGGTCTGTCCGTATTACCTGGCGCAGGAACTGGTGCGCTGGAGCGACGTGGTGGTGGCCGATTACCACTACTACTACGACAGCTCGGCCATGCTGCATGCTTTCGCCCAGGCCCAGCAGTGGAAAGTGGGCGTGCTGGTGGATGAGGCCCACAACCTGCTCGAGCGCGCGCGGCGCATGTATACGGCCGAGCTGTCGCAGTTCGCGCTGGCCGATGCCCGCCAGGCGGCCAAGGCCGCGCATGCAGACCTCGCGCGCATGGCGCCGGTGAGCAAGGCGCTGGACAAGCTGCAGCGCGCCTGGAACGCGACCAATGCGGAGCAGGCCGGCGACTATCAGGCTTACGACGCCATCCCCGCCGCGCTGCTGGGCGCGGTGCAGCGCGCCGTGGGTGCCATTGCCGATGCCCAGGCCGACCGGCCCATGCTGCCGGGCGACCCTGTGCTGGCCTTCTACCTTGAGGCGCTGCAGTTCATGGCGCTGGCCGAGCAACTGGGCAGTCATGCCTTGTTCGACGTCAGCCTCGCGCCGGCTCGCGCGCGGGCGCACAGGACGCCGGCCTCCACGCTCTGCATCCGCAACGTGATTCCCGCGCCGCACCTGGCGGCGCGCCATGCGGGCGCCCATGCCACGGTTCTGTTCTCGGGCACGCTGAGCCCGCCGCATTTCTATCGCGACATCCTGGGCCTGCCGCAGGACGCGGACTGGATCGAGGCGGCGGCGCCTTTCCAGGCCGAGCAGCTGGATGTGCAGATCGCCGGCCATGTCTCCACGCGCTGGCACGACCGGGAGCGTTCGCTGCAGCCCATCGTGGACATCGTGGCGCGGCAGTACGGGCGCCAGCCGGGCAATTACCTGTGCTTCTTCAGCAGCTTCGACTACCTGCAGCGCGTGGCCGCATGCATGCGGCGCGCGCATCCGCAACTGCCGGTCTGGCTGCAGACCCCGTCCATGGACGAAGCCGCCCGCGCCGGCTTCCTGGCGCGCTTTACCGAAGAAAGCCAGGGCATAGGCTTCGCCGTGCTCGGCGGCGCGTTCTCGGAAGGCGTGGACCTACCGGGCCGCTGCCTGATCGGCGCTTTCGTGGCCACGTTGGGCCTGCCCCAGGTCAATCCCGTCAACGAACGGATCAAGCGTGCCATGGACGCGCATTTCGGCGCGGACAAGGGCTACGACTACACCTACCTTTACCCGGGCTTGCGCAAGGTGGTGCAGGCCGCCGGCCGCGTGATTCGCACCGAAGCGGACCGGGGCGTGGTGTTTCTCATCGACGATCGCTACCGGCGCGGCAAGGTGCAGGCGCTGCTGCCGCGCTGGTGGCAGGTGGATGGCGGGTAGGACGCGCGCCGCAGCCGCCGCTTTACTCGAACAGGCTGTCCAGTCCTTGCGTCAGCACCTCGAACGGCGGCATCCAGTGCGCCGGATCGCCTTCGGGAGCCAGCAGATCGGTCCAGTCCGGCGCCAGGGCGAGCCGGTCGGCGACCGCAGCAGGGTAGGCCGCCCGCGCCTGGTCTGCGTTCCAGTCCAGTACGGCGGTGCGCGCGCGCCAACATCCCAGATGCACGAGTCCGGTCGGCGCGCTGAATTCGGTTGCGGCCAGCGGGTCGGGCACATGAGCCAGCGCGGCGATCAGCGCGTCGGGGAAATTCCAGATGCGCGCCAGCTCCGAGGACACCTGGCCGTAATGAAATCCCAGACTGGCGCTTTCGACCTCGGCGCGCCGAGGGTCGAGCACGCCTGCCTGCGCCTCGATCGGCGCCAACAGGTCGGGGGGCATGCACAGA
>DAIDKG010000506.1 GCA_027450125.1 Bordetella sp.
CTGGTCCGGTTCGTCGGCCTCCCGGACTGGCTGCAGAGCGCCGACTCCGGCGCTGAGAGCAACGATGCCGGCGGGACTGCCTGCGTGCGGTTAGCCCAGCGCCTGCACCGCGGCAAGGATGCGATCGGCCATCCTCACCGCGCCGTCCATGCCGGTGCCGGGAGGCATCACCACGAACTCTTGCCCGCCGTACCGGGCGAGTATATCGCCAGGCCGTCGTGCATCGCCATGTTCTCCAGCGCCTGGTTGGCCCGGAACAGTTTGATTTCGTGCCGATCGCGCAGCCCGATCTGCTGCATCAGGCCCATGCCGAACCAGTTGATCAGCGCGGCAACCACGATGCAGGCGATCGCGTGCGCCTGAGACCTGTCGGCGTCGACAGGTTTTAGTTCGTGTCGATCGGCCTGCCCAGCGCCTTGGCCAGTTCGTGCCGCGGCTGGTCCCAGCCCGACTCGGGAATGGTCTGCCCGGACTGCGCACAGGCTTGCTCAAAGCGGTCATGCAGCGCCTGCGTGGCATCGTCCGCGTCGGCGACGTGGATTCCTTGCGTCATGGTGATGTGGGCGCATTCGAAGCTGCCGCCGCCGGCCAGCAGTATCGTGCGGGTCGGGGCGTCATCGTCCACCAGCGCGATCAGCCCGGGGCTGACGCGCTCGGGCGTGAGGATTTGCGCGGCCTGCTCGGGCAGCAGGCCCGAGGTCATGGCGGTGACCGCGCTGGGCGCCAGGCAGTTCACGCGTATGCCGTGCCTGGCTCCCTCCAGCGCCAGCGTCTGCATCAGGCCGACCAGGGCCATCTTGGCGCTGGCATAGTTCGACTGGCCGAAGCTGCCGTACAGGCCCGACGAAGAGGTGGTCATGACAATGCGGCCATGGCGCTGCGACTGCATGTGGGGCCAGACTGCCTTGGTGGCGTTGACCGAACCCATGACGTGTGTTTCCAGCACCAGGCGAAAATCGTCCAGCGGCATCTTGGCAAAGGTGCGGTCGCGCAGAATGCCGGCATTGTTGACCAGGATGTCGACGCGGCCGAAGGCAGCCATGGCCTGGGCAACCAGGCCTTCCATGTCGTCGTACCGAGCCACGCTGCCCGCATGGCCGATGGCGGCGCCGCCCATCCGATGGATCTCGTCGGCAACCGCCTCGGCTGCCTCGCTGATGTCGTTGACCACGACCCGGGCTCCCTGGCGGGCCAGTTCCAGCGCGTGCGCGCGGCCCAGGCCTCCGCCCGCGCCGGTGACGATGGCCACTCTGTCCTGCAGTCGTTTCAGCATGGATGCATTCCTTGGCGGATCGGCCGGCCTTGCGGTCGATCAGGTTCTTTCGAAAATGGCGGCTATTCCCTGGCCGCCGCCGATGCACATGGTCACGAGCGCATAGCGCCCGCCGATGCGGTGCAGTTCGTGGATCGCCTTGGTGGCAATGATCGCTCCGGTGGCGCCCACCGGATGCCCCAGGGAGATGCCCGAGCCGTTCGGATTGACTTTTTCCGGATCGAACCCGAGCTCCCGGCTCACCGCGCAGGCCTGCGCCGCGAAGGCCTCGTTCGATTCAATGACGTCCAGATCCGTCACCTTCAGTCCGGTACGGGCTAGCAGCTTTTTCGTGGCGGGGATGGGGCCCATGCCCATGAGCGCCGGATCCACGCCCGCATAGGCGTGGCCTACGAGGCGGGCCAGGGGCTTGAGGCCCTGGGCCTTCACTGCGGCTGTGCCGGCCAGCACCAGAGCAGCCGCGCCGTCATTGATGCCCGATGAATTGCCTGCGGTGACGCTGCCGCCGTCGCGCTTGAAGACGGGTTTCATGGCCGCCAGCGTTTCCAGGTCGGTATCCGGCCTGACATGCTCGTCCGTGTCGAACAGGGTGGCACCCTTGCGCGCGGGGATCTGCAGCGGGACGATTTGATCCCTGAACCGGCCGGCCCGAATCGCCGCTGCGGCACGCTGATGGCTGGCGACGGCCAGTTCGTCCATCATGCGGCGGGTAATGCCGAAGCGCTGCGCCACGTTCTCGGCCGTCACGCCCATGTGGACGCCATGGAAGGGGTCATGCAAGGCGTTGAGCATCAGGTCGAGCATGACGGCATCGCCCATGCGGGCGCCCCAGCGCGCGGCGGGCGCCAGATAGCCCGCGCGCGACATCGATTCCGCCCCGGCGCCCACGGCGATCTCGCAGTCGCCGGCGGCGATGGCCTGCGCGGAGGATACGATGGCCTGCAGGCCCGATCCGCACAGGCGGTTGACGTTGAACGCCGATACCGACTGCGGCAGTCCCGCTTCGAGCGCGGCGATGCGGCTCAGATAAATATCACGAGGTTCGGTGGCGATGACCGTGCCCATCGACACGTGCCCCACGGTGTCGGGCGCCGCGCCGCTGCGGGCCACGGCGGCGCGCACGACAGCGGCCGCCAGGTCGGCCAGGGGCAGGTCCTTCAGCGCGCCCCCGAAGCTGCCGACGGCGGTGCGCAAGGCACTGACGACATAGATGTCCTGTTGCATGCAATAGTCCTCGCGTCAGTCCGCCCTGCGCACCGGGGGATATTCGAACGTGCCCTGCAGGTGCGCGTCTCCGGGCTGGTACAGGCGCAAGGTCAGGTAGAAGCCTGCTCCGGCCGGCGCGGGCAGCCAGTTCTTGTCCGGGCCGGGGTCGTCGGCCTGTATGTGGATGCTGAGCCCCCCGTCGGCGTCGCGCCGAAGGCCGCGGGTCCGGTCGCCGATGGAATGCCGGCCGATGGGGTTGGCCACCAGAAGGCAGTCGCTGCGCCGGTATAGCGTGATCGACCAGAACGCGCCCACCTGCAGTTCGGCCTGCGGCGCGAAGCGCAGGACATAGCGCCTCGCGCCGGTAAGCGCCTGGCCATCGGCGTCCACCTCGGCCATGATGTACATGGCCTCCTCGATGCCCAGCGTGCCGATCCAGTTGCGCGCCACGCGTGCGCGCGTCAGGATGTCATCGCCAAAGTTCGTGCGTACCGCGACGGCGGTGGTCCATCCGCCGCCCAGCTCCGACGGATGAGCCTGCTCGCGCAACTGCGCGTAGACCTGCTCCAGAGTCGGCTGCAGGTCCTGCGCTGCCGGCGGCCAACCCGGCAGCGGCAGCGGCGAGGGGTTGCGGGCCAGCATGGTCTGCAGCACCCGCAAATACTCGGCGGCGGCGGGCGTGCCGGCACCGCGATCGTCGATCATGGTGTCGATGCGCGCGAGCGCCGGCGCGCCGTCGGGCCGGAGAATGGCAAACCGGTCCTGCAGGGCGTGGACCCGCGCCAGATCCGCATCGTCGTGGTCGGCCAGGATGCGGCCGATGATCCAGACGTCGTCGCTTGGCGCGCTGATGCGGTGCATGTCCGCCGGCGCCTCGCCCGTCCAGCCGGGCCCATGCACGAACAGGCGCTGCGCGCGGCCCCCGGTGGTTCGGCGTCCGGCATAGGCCCACGGATTGGTCCAGGCGTCCAGAAAGCCCAGCACCCAGTAGCGCTCGCCCATGGCCGGAACATCGATGACCAGCGGACCCGCCGAGAGGTCCAGCCAGGCATTGGTGAACAGCGTGTCGTTGTTGGGCGTGACGACTTCCTTGTCCTGCGGGCCGCGCAGGCGCCGGGTATGGGTGAACTGATTGACCCAGCGCAAGCGCGAGTCCGGACTGTCGCCGGCATAGCCTTGCGTAGCATGCTTGCGCGCGGTGTTCGCGGCGCGCATGCGCGCCATCTCGAACAAGGGCAGGGTGGTGATCACCGCCCGGCGCAGGTCGTGCGGTTCGGTCCTGAGTTGCAGGACGGCGTCCAGCGCCAGCGCGCCCTGGCCGCGCGGCAGCACCACGAAAGGATTCAACTCCACCGATTCGAGCGCATCGCCGGCTGCGACCGCAAACCGGGAAAGGCACACGATCGCCTCGGCCAGTGCCGGTTCATCGGCCACGGGCGCGCCGCGAAATCCTCGCAGCGCAGGCGCGATCTTCAATTCGTCGATCATCGCGCGCGCTTGCGCGAGGTCCACCGGCGCCAGGCGCAAGGCAATGTCACCCATCAGTTCGACGTTCACGCCGCCCGAACCCAGCATCACCACCACGCCCAGCGCCGGATCCCTGCGGGCGCCCAGGATGCATTCCACGCCCCCGCGGATCATCGGCGCAACCAGTACGCCGTCCAGCCGCGCGCCGGGCGCAGCATGGCTTACCGCCTCCAGGATCCGGTCGTGCGCCGCCTGCGCCTCGCCTTCGTCGCGCAGATTCAGGATCACGCC